>CACZSA010000177.1 GCA_902783705.1 uncultured Ruminococcus sp. | reverse complement strand
ACCTCCCTTGACGAGAACGGCAAGTGGAAAAAGGCCGGCATGAAGAGCTACAAGGTCGACAAGGACGCTGAGGGAGAATACATCATCCTCGTGACCCTGAACTCCAACCGCTGGAGCGACGGCCGTTCCGTGCAGGCCGCGGACTACGTCTACTCCTGGAAGCGCATCATGGAGCCCGACTCCGCATGCGAAGCCGCGTCCCTCCTCTATGACATCAAGAACGCCCGTGCCATCAAGCGCGGCGACGCGACGATCGACGACCTCGGCGTCGCGGCGGTCGACACCTACACCCTCGAGATCCAGTTCGAGGAGAAGGTGGACCTCGACCAGTTCTTCGAAAACTGCTCCTCCATCGCGCTCGTTCCTCTGCGTGAGGACGTCATCACCCGCTACCGCGCCGACGACGGCTCCGACCAGTGGGCAATGAAGACCACCAACATCGTGACGAACGGCCCGTTCTGCCCGAAGGAAATGGCGATGGGCACCGTGATCCGTCTCGAGCGTTCCTCCTACTACTATCTCGACGCGGACAAGGAAGAGCCCCTCGACAAGTACGTCATTCCGTACCGTCTCCTGAACAGCTACTCCGTGGGCAACGCCGAGGCCCAGCTCCTCGCGCTCACCTCCGCGCAGTCCTTCTATGACGGCGAGCTTCCGCTTTCCGCCCGCGCGCAGTATGCCTCCTCCGCCGTCGTGACCGACATGATGGCGGCGCACACCTACGTGTTCAACACCACCAATCCCCTCTTCGCGAAGCCGGAAGTCCGCCGCGCGCTCTCCATGGCGATCGACCGCCAGACTGTGGCCAACCTCGTGACCTTCGCGAAGCCGGCGACCGGATACATCCCCTATAAGGTCTTCGACACCACCTCCGGCACGTCCTTCCGCGATGCGGGCGGCGCGCTCCTCTCCGCAACGGCAGACGTCGCGGGCGCGAAGAGCCTCCTCTCCTCCGCGGGCGTTTCCAGCGGTTCCTTCACCCTGACCGTGCGCAACAACGAGGTCGACCTCGCGATCGCGGACTATGTCAAGGACGTCTGGACGGGACTCGGCTTCAATGTCACCGTTGAGGCCGTCAAGGGCCGCGTCAACTCCGACGCGCAGCTCACCGAGGACAACTTCCAGAAGATCTACGACGAGGGTTCCTTCGACGTCATCGCCATCGACATGACGATGCTCTCTCCCGACGCGTTCGGCGCGCTCTCCCAGTTCGCGGTTGAGTTCTCCGGCAACGGCGTGGACATGGACTCCGACACCTACGATCTCTACGGTCACATCACCGGCTATGCCGATGAAGAATACAACGCGCTGATCGACTCCGCCTTCGCGGAAAAGAACAGAACCGCGCGCGCCGCCATCCTGCACCAGGCCGAGGCCAAGCTGATGAACGACATGCCCGTCTGCCCGATCATCTTCCTGCAGGACGCCTACGTCTACACCACCGAGCTCTCCGGCATCAAGTCCACCTACTACGGCACGCGGGACTTCAAGAAGACCCAGCTCAAGGACTACATGACCTGGAAGGCCAGAACCGAAACCACCGAGGAACAGGCTGAAGCCGCGGCTGCTGCCGAGGGCGGAAACTGATCCTGACCCGCGCCGGACAAACGCGGACGGCGCAAGGGGCAAGACGAAACCGAAACGGGGAGCCTCCGACTTCCCGTTTTTCGTTCCCCTGCCATCCGCCGCGGCGCGCAAATTATGGAAGAAAAGCGGAAAGTTGAGTGAACCATCATGCCGGAAACATTTCATTCGCCGGAGCAGGTGAAGGTCTTCATCCTCTACCTGCTGGAAAAGGTCGGCTATCCCCTTGAATACAACGACCTCGCCGCCATCGTGATCCGCGACGGCTACGTCGATTACTTTGATTTCGTCACCTGCTTCCACGAGCTCCTGAACGACGGGCACATCGCCCGCGAGGAGCCGGAGACGCCGGAGGCATCGGAAACCGAGAAAGGCGCCGAGGAGCGTCCGACGGACGAGAAGTCCGAATCCCGCGACCTCTATGCCGTGACGGACACGGGCCGGATGATCGCGCGGGGACTCTCGGACGATCTCCTCCTCGCGGCGGTGCGGGAGAAGAGCTACGTCAGCGCGATGCGGCACCTGTCGCTCGAGAAGCGCGGCGCGGTATGGAACCACAGCATCGAGCGCGACGGGGAAGGGTACATCTTCCACTGCCAGATCACCGACCGCGACGGTCTCGCGTTCAAGCTCGATCTGCGCGCGGATTCCTACATGCAGGTGCAGCGGATGCGCATGAACTTCGAGGACAAACCCGACGTCGTCTACCGCGGACTCCTCGCGATCGTCACGGGGAATGTGAATTATCTTTTTGAAAAATAATTATCCCCGCTGCCGCGTCCGGGGTGGATAAGAAGTTGTATAGCGTATTCGCAAGTTTTTCAGAATTGAACGAACCGAATGACGATTTGTGTTCCCGCCCTGTGCTTTTTCACCGGAAAAGAGGGCGGGGTGCACTTTTTTACCGAAAATCATTAAGAAATTTTGAAAAATCTCTTGACAAATTCATCCTTTGTGATATAATGGTACATAGAGTATTGTATCATCTTTTCTGGAGAGTCTCTGCTTGAAGGATCCAACCGTTTCCGGCGAGGAAATACCGGCGCTTCTGGAACGGATCCGCATGGGTGACGGGGAGGCGTTTGAAGCCCTCGCCGCGCGCTACCGGAGCCTGACCGAATCGGCGGCGGCGCGTTTCCTGCCGTCCTTCGAATCCGAAGACGCGGCGCACGGAGCCGAGGATCTCGCCCAGATCGCCGCGCTGGCTCTATACCGGGCCGCGATGACCTACGATCCTGACGGGCGGGGCAAATCGGTGACGTTCGGCCTCTACGCGAAAATCTGCGTGAACAACGCGCTCATCTCCGAGCTGCGCAGGACGCGGACGGCGCAGAGGAAGCGGCGGCGGAGCGAAGGGGTTCCCGATCCCGGGGGGGATCACGACCCGCTCGCGGTCCTGATCGAAGCCGAAGACTCCGCGGATCTGGTGCGCCGGATCCGTCAGGCGCTCGCGCCGCATGAAAAAGATGTGTTTGACCTGTATCGTAAGGGTATGTCCGTTGGAAGAATCGCTGAGCAGCTCCGGTGTGACAAAAAGTCTGTCAGCAACGCATTGTATCGTGTGAAGGCAAAAGTGAGAGGACTCCTGCAAAACCCATCCTGATTTTAATTCCCGAAAAGGGTTTTAAAATAACAGCCGAACCCCATCTCCGTACCCGGGCGGTGCGGAACGTGAGTCGTCCTGCTGTTCCATACGCCCGGATAGCTTAACTCAAGTGCGTTGTTCTGCAAAGGTGACGGTGAGAGTGTCCGCCGAGGGCAAAAAAATTTGAAGCCGATTAGGCAAAGCGAGGAAAAAACCATGTACGAGGACAAGACCTTAGTATGCAAGGAATGCGGCAACGAATTCGTTTTCACCGCCGGTGAACAGGAATTCTACGCGGAGAAGGGCTTCCAGAACGAGCCCCAGAGATGCAAGGCGTGCCGTGACAAGAGAAAGAATGCGGGCCGCGAACCCAGAGAGATGTTCGACGCCGTTTGCGCTGAATGCGGCAAGCCGTGCAAGATCCCCTTCCAGCCCACGAGCGACAGACCTGTTTACTGCAGCGAATGCTTCGCCGCAAGACGCGCCTGAGTTCTCTTCCCATTGCAGCACAACGAGGATGCGGTTTTCCGCATCCTTTTTGGTTTTCGGGCGAAAAAATCGCGAACGTATAAATTTTTAGGCTGAAAAATGCGAAATAATTTCGCAGAGACTGTACAAACCGGGCCGAATGTGGTATAATACATCATGGTTCATTATATAAAGGCGGATTCTGCCCAAAAGGCGGGACGCCCAGAGCAAGACTTGACATACCGGAACAGGATGAATCATCATGCAGGACAACAGCAAGAAGAAGGAACGGCGCAAAGACGGAGACGGACGCTCGATGAATAACCGTTCGAACCGCCCGGCGGGCAATCGCCCGAATCGTCCGATGAACGCCCGCCCGCGCGGAGAGATCCCCGCGAACGTGGTGGTCGGAAGGAACGCCGTGATGGAGCTGGTGCGCTCGGGCGCTCCGGTGGACAAGCTCCTCGTGGCGGGCCGGGAAGGCTCGGTCGTGGCGATCGTCGCCGAGGCGAAGAAGGCCGGGATCACCGTGGTCGATTCGACCGTCGAATCCCTCGACCGGATCGCGCGGGGCGAGCATCACCAGGGCATCGCCGCGATGGTCGCGGAGAAGGCGTACTCCACCGTCGACGACATTCTGAAGGTCGCCGGGGAACGGGGCGAGAAGCCGCTCATCGTGATCTGCGACGGCATCGAGGACCCGCACAATCTCGGCGCGGTCATCCGGTGCGCGGAATGCGCGGGGGCGCACGGGGTCATCATCCCGGAGAGGCGCGCCTGCGGACTGACGCCCGCGGTGACGAAGGCCTCGGCGGGCGCGATCCTGCACATGGCGGTGGCGAAGGTCGCGAATATCGCGAACACCGTCGAGCAGCTCAAGGAGGCCGGGATCTGGACCTTCGCCGCGGAAGCGGACGGTCAGGATTTCTATGAGACCGACTGGAACCTCCCCTGCGCGATCGTGCTGGGAGGCGAGGACAGCGGCGTGAGCCGGCTCGTCCGTGAGCGCTGCGACTTCACCGTCTCGATCCCGATGTTCGGAAAAGTGAATTCCCTCAACGTCTCCACGGCGGCCTCCGTTCTTCTCTGCCACGCGGCGAGAATGCAGCGGACGGGCGGCACGGGTCATATTGGGCAAACGATAAACGGATAAAGCGATGAAAGGAAGGACGGCTGCGCATGCCGCGGCTGTCAGGCACAGGAATGGCGAAGCATAGAAGGAAAAAAGGAAATCCGGGAACGGACAACGACGCGGTCCTCGGCGGAAATCCGGCGGGCGAGCGCGGCTTTGACGACGACTTTTTCGCGGACTCCTCGATCGATCTGACCTCCGACGCGAAGGATTCCTCCGATTCCGACAGCGAGCTCGACATCAACGCGCTCCTGCGCAAATACATGCCGGAATATCAGGACGAATCGGCGGATCCCGCAGCGGAACCGGACAAGCAGGCCGGGGAATCGGCGGAGCCGGAAGAGAAGCCCGCGTCCTCCGATCCGGAGAACAAAAAGCCGGAGCCGGAAAAGGATCCCATCGAGGACATCCTCGGCGAGATCGCGGCGGACGGGACGACGGACAACGCACCCGCAGCCAACTCCGCGCAGTCCGGCGAGGGGGACGAATTCCTCTTCACGATGAACGACACCCCGAGCCCCGCGGCGGATACGACGGCCGATGTGACCGCGAATGCGCCCGCGGAGATCTCTGTCGATGCGGCAGCTGATGAGCCCGCGTCCTCCGGCTCCTCCGGCTCCTCCGGCTCCTCCGGCGGCATTCTGTCCCGTCTGCGCGACGCGGGGGACGATGCCGACGACGCCGTGTCCGCGCTCCTCGATGAGCTGGGCGGAGACGAATCGATGTTCGACACCCCGGCGGAGGAACCCGCCCATGAGGAGCCGAAGCCCGCGGAACCGAAGCGCGGCGGCCTGTTCGCGCGGATCCGTCAGACGGCGGAGAACGACGCGGCGGCCCTGGCGGCAGAGGTGTCCGCAGAGCAGCCGAAGCCGAAGAAGGGCGGCCTCTTCTCCCGGATGCAGAAGACCGTGGAGGAAGAGGAGGCGCGCGAGGAGGCGGAGCAGGAAGAGCTGATCTCCGCGCTCGACACGGCCTTTGTCGTGCCCTCGGACGGCGATTTCAGCGTGCCCGCGGGAGACGCGAAGAAGGGCGCCGACGCGTTCCTCGACGAATATGAGCTCGCGGACGACGCGGACACACCGGCAGACGCTCCGGCGGAGAAGGCGGGCGAGGGGACGGACGATCCGGTCGATTTCGGCGCGGATCCCGCGTTCCTCCCGGACGACGACGCCAAGCCCGTCGGCGAGGAGATCTCGGACGAGCGCGTCGAGCAGCTCTTCGGCGAGGTCAAGCCCCAGAAGAAGAAATTCAGCCTCTTCCGCAGAAAAGAGAAGAAGCAGAAGAACCGCCCCGCCGACGAGGATCTCTTCCTCGCGGACGATACGGACAAGCCCGCCGAAACCGCTCCCGCACCGGCGGAAGCAGAAGCGGAGGCCGCGCATGACGACGACACCGACGCCCTGATCGCCGAGGCCGCCGCCGCGATGTTCGGGCGCTCCAAACGCGCCGAAAAACGCGCGAAGGAAGCCGCCGACGAGGCGATCCGCGACACCGCTCTCCCCGCGCCGGGTGACGAGGCGGCCGATGCGGTCCGGGAGACAGTCGAAGAGGCCGTCGAAGCCGCCGCGGATACGGCTGCACAGGCCGCCGAGACGGTCGGGGATGCGGTCGACGCCGTCACGGATCCCCTGAAGGACGCGGCGGAGGCGGCTGCCGAGAACACCGCGCCGATGAAGGAGCCTGAGCATCAGGAGCCGGAGCTTCCGTTCGTGAAGCAGTCCCGCCGATCCGCGAAGAACCTCTCCGACGAGGAGCTTCTCCGCTGGGCCGCCGAAACGCTCGCGGAGGACGATTTCAACCCGCCCGCCAAGACTGCCGAAACGCCCGCGCAGAAGCCGGCCGCGAAGAAGGAAGAGCCCGTCGTCACGGCGGATTCCTCGCTGACCGAACTGCAGAACAACCTCGACGCGGGCGCGGAGGACGACAACGGCAGCACCAAGACCTTCGACAGCATCAAGACGTCCGACACCGAGAAGAAGACCGGATGGCAGACGCCGGACGAGCCCTTCGAGGACGAGGAGATCGACCCGACCGACATCAATCTCATGGTGGCGTTCGGGCTCGACGACGATAAGAATAAAGGAAAGCGCGCCGGGCGGGCCAAGGAGTTCGGCGACAAGATCGAACAGAAGCAGCAGACGCGCGACACCGCCCAGCGGCTCGACCGTCCGGAATTCATCGACAAATCCCAGATCCCGGAGATCCGCAAGGAATACGGACGCCGCTCGGTCTCCCTGTTCGTGCGCATGATTTTGTGCTTCGTGCTGACGGCGGTGCTCTTCCTCTTCGAGAACATCGAAGCGGTGACGCGCCTCGTGACGGGCACCGGGATGCAGTTCGGCGGCGTGATCGACCCGTCGGTCTACCCCGCGGTCTATTCGATGGTGAGCCTGCAGATCATGCTCCTCGCCTGCCTCTGCGCGTACGATGAGATCGCGAACGGCATCAAGGGCATCTTCCGCGGCACACCGAGACCCGAGAGCATGACGGCCCTCCTCGCGCTGGCGGGCATCCTTTACTCCGCCGTGGTGGCGCGGATCACGATCTCGCCCGAGGAGCCGAAGATGTTCAACTTCCTCGTGGCGCTCGCGGCGTTCATGACGATCGTCTATTCCGTGTTCAACAACAAGCGGGAAATGATGAATTTCCGCATCGTGTCGAGCAAGAAGCCGAAGCACATCGTGCGGCGCCTGCGCGACGACGAATCCGAAAACGAGACCAAGGCGTTCGCCGAGGCCGAGGACGTCTGCGACGTGATGAAGATCGAGAAGACCGACTTCATCGGCGGCTTCTTCGCGCGGCTCGCCAAGCCCGATACCACGACCGGGACCTTCATGATGTTCGTGATGGGCGCGGCGGTCCTGCTCTCCGTGATCTTCGGCCTGATCGCCCGGATCCGGGGCGGCAACGGGACGATGGTGGCCCGGGCGATGTACGAATCGCTCCTGATGCTCGCGCCGCTCTCCGTGTTCGTGACCTTCTCGTACCCCTTCTACCGCGCAAACGTGACGGCGAAGGACTACGACAGCGCGATCATCGGCGAGACCTCGCTCGAGGAGTACTCGAACGCGTCGATCATCTCCTTTGACGACAAGAACGTGTTTCCGTCCTACTTCGTCAAGGTGCAGAACATCCGCATCTACAACAACGCCCGCATCGACCGGGTACTGTACTATGCCTCCTCCGTCTTTGCCTACGCGGGCGGTCCGCTCCAGGACGTCTTCGAGGTGGCGACGAAGGATCTCGGCAACTCCACGAACGTCCGCATCTACGACACGGAGGACAATTTCCTCGCGACGCAGGTGGACGGCGTGAACATCATCTTCGGCAGCTGCGACGCGCTCCGCGACCGGGGCTTTGACATCCCGGACGACGCGGTGGAGGACGACGTGGATCTGTCCGACGAGCTCTCGATCATGTACATGTTCCGCGAGAACAAGCTCGTGGCGAAGATGTACGTGAAGTACGAGATGGACAGCGACATGGATCTGATTCTGAAGCAGTTCTCCGGAAACGGTCTCTACGCGTGTGTCCGGACGTTCGATCCGAACATCGACGAGGAGATGATCGCGAAGAAGCTGAGCATGAAGAAGATGCCGCTCAAGATCGTGCGCTACGCGGATCCCGAGGAGGTCGTCTCCTATGAAGCGAAGGCGGATTCGGGGCTGGTGACGTGCGGATCGCAGAAGTCGCTCTTGCAGGTGATTTCGTTCTGCGGGAAGGTTCTCCGGACGCGGAAGACGCACGTGGCGATGGCGGTGATGAGCATCCTCGTGAGCGCGGCGATCATGGCGATCCTGCTGTTCGCGAACCTGCTCGGAGGGCTGACGCCGGCGGTGATCACGCTGTATCAGCTGGTCTGGCTGATCCCGACGCTGATCACATCGAGAGTATTCATCCGCTGACGCGGGAAAGGATAAGCGCGTACTTTTTCGGGGTACGCGCTTTTTCGTTGCGTTCTTGCCGCTGATTCTTTTGCCGTTTATTTTTTCTGCGCGCTTACGCTTGCGGATTTGGGATCGACCAAGTCGATTGTTTTTTTTGTCCTTCCGGACGGGACCTAAGAGGACCCTCGGGCCGGGTCCTCTT
>CACZSA010000176.1 GCA_902783705.1 uncultured Ruminococcus sp. | reverse complement strand
GATCAAGCTCCGCTACCTCTCCTCGACCATCTCCTTCGTGACGATCATGTCCCTCATCAACTCCTTCAAGGTGTTCCGCGAGGTGTACCTGCTGACGGGCGACTACCCGTTCGACTCGATGTACACCCTCCAGCACTTCATGAACAATACCTTCCGCACCTTCGCCTATCAGAAGCTGTCCGCGGCGGCGATCATCCTCGCCCTCGCCATGATCGTGATCATCGGGATCCTGCTCTGGATCGATGACCGCGCGGGAAGGGGGCTGGAAGAATGACCGGAGACATCACCCTCAACGCAAAGGCCTTCCCCGAGAGCCGTGCGAAGAAAAAGAAGGTCACGCCCGGACGCGTCCTCTTCCTCATCTTCGCCATGGTCATCCTCGTGACCTTCGCCGTGCTCTTCCTCTTCCCGACGGTCTTCACCATCGCGGATTCCTTCATGTCGACGACCGAGATCACCGCGAACTACGGCAAGATCTTCTCCGGCCTCGGCGCGGCGGGAAACGGCGGACGCGTGTTCATCGGCGAAAAGGTCAACCTCCAGCTCATCCCCTCGAAGGTGAGCTTCTCGCAGTACTCGACGGTGCTCCTCAAATCGCCGGAATACCTCTTGAAATTCTGGAACTCCGTCATCTACGTGCTGCCGATCGTGATCTTTCAGCTCATCGTCGCGGCGGGGGCGTCCTACTCCTTCGCGCGCGTGCCGACGAAGTTCCGCTCGGCGGTCTTCTTCGCCTACATCATCCTGATGCTGATGCCGTATCAGGTCACGCTTGTTCCGAACTATCTGGTGATTGACAAGCTGAACCTCTTGAATACCCGGTGGGCGATCATCCTGCCCGGCGTGTTCTCCCCGTTCTCCGTCTTCATCCTGACGAAATACATGCGCCGCATCCCGTCCTCCATCGTCGAAGCCGCGAAGCTCGACGGGGCGGGGGAGTGGCAGATCTTCTCCCGCATTTTCCTCCCGCTCTGCCAGAGCACCCTGTATTCGGTGGCGATCCTCGTCTTCATCGACTACTGGAACATGGTGGAGCAGCCCCTCATCCTGTTGTCGGACGAGGAGCTCTACCCCCTCTCCGTCTTCCTCTCGAAGATCAATCAGGGCGACACGGGCGTCGCGCTCGCCATCGCGGTCATCTACATGGTGCCGCCCGTCCTGCTCTTCCTGTACAGCGAAGACTACCTGATCGACGGCATTTCGTATTCCGCTTCGGTCAAAGGCTGAACATCCCGAATAGAATCCAAGGAGAGTCCTTATCATGAAAGATTCCGCAACCCGCAGAGCGTGGGTCAAGAACGTCGCGATCATCTTCCTCGTCATCCTGCTTCTTCTGACGTTTTTCTCGCGCACCATTCTGAACTATTCGCTGCCCGAGGTGTCCGCGCAGTACGCGCAGTACGCGACGCTGACGACCGCGGTCAAGACGCAGGGAACCGTGAAGGCCAACGAGAGCTACAACGTGGTCTTCGAGGAGAGCGAGGCGGACGGCGGCACCGTGCAGAGCCGCAAGGTGGTATCCGTCTATGTGAAGGAAGGGGACACCGTCGAGAAGGACGCCCCGATCCTCGCACTCTCCGGCGGCCCGTCCACGCAGCTTGACACGGCGCGCAAGGACTATGAAGAGAAGAAGAAGGCCTACGAGCTGGCGCTTCTCGACAGCGGGATCGACGACATGAACTCCGAAAAGAGCGTCACGGACAAAAAGCGCGAGATCGAAAAGGCCGAAGACAAGCTCGCGGAGCTGAAGGACGAATATAAGGCCGTCAGCACCGGAGGCGACCCGGCAACTGCCATCAAGAACGCGGTCAAGGCGCTCAAGGAGCGGATCAAATCCTACGAGACCGAAATCAAGAATAAGGACAATCAGATCAAGAACATCAACAAGCAGATCACCGCCCTCGCGAAGGATATCGCGGCGGCGGAGGTGAAGCTCAGCGACGCGAAGGCCAAACGCGACGCGGCGCAGGGGATGGTCGAGGAGGATCTTCTCTCTCCGCTGACCGTTTCCCAGAAGCTCGCCGCCGCGGAAAGCGAATATGCGATCGCGGAAGCGGAATATAATGAAAAAAAGGCGGAATCCGACCGCCTGAAGGAGATCGTCGCCGCTATTTCCGCAAGCCATGGCGACGTCACCAAGGCAAATGAGCTGACGAATCAGATCAAGACCCTTGAAGACCAGCTGGAAGCGGCCGATAAAGAAGCCCGCCGCGCGGAAGAAGACTATTATGACACGCTTGCGGAGTACGAAAAGACCCGCGACAAAGCGCTTGAAGATGCATACAAGACCTATCGGGAAGCGGATACCGCCGCTTATGAAGCCGCAACTTCCACAGAGACTGACGAAGATGGAAACAGCACGGTCGTCTTCGACGAAGCCGCATACCTGAAAGCCGCGGCTCGTCTTCAGGAGACCTACGACGAGACTGTTGAGAACACGTGGGATACCTACTACGAACAGGCGGAAGCCCTTGCCAAGACGTACAACCGCGCGAAGGAAGACCGCGAGGCGTCCATGCAGACCCTTGATCGTCAGATCGCGGACGCGCAGGCAAAGCTCTATGTCATCGACATGCCCGAGGTGGACGATGTCATCAATTATGAATTCGGTTATGATCTCGGCGAAGCGCAGAGCGCGCTTGAAAAGGCTGACACCGCGCTGACCGCCGCTACGGAGGTGTACGAAAAGGCGAAGACGAATGTGGAGTCTCTACGCAAGCAGTCTCAGGCCGAAGGCACCGCGGCACAGTATCAGGTCGACGTGAATACATATCAGGCGCAGCTGGATGCCCTGAACAACACGCAGGCCGCGTACGAAAAGCAGATCGAAGATATCGAATCCTCGAAGGACCGCATCAACGATCAGATCGCCGACATCAATGACCAGATCACGGAAAAGAACGAAGAGCTTGCGGATGTTCCCGCCAAGCGCGATCCCGAAGAAGTCGAAAAAGACATCAAAGCCCAGGAGGACAGCGTCCGCGAGCTGAAAGAGGAATTCGAGATCCTCGAAGCCTCCGAGGGACGGAAGAACACCGAATCCGACCAGAAGCTCGAAGCCCAGAAGAAGGAAATCGAAGAGCTCGAGAAGAAGATCAAGGAATACGAGAACGCGCCGGAGAACACGCAGGTTCTCGCACCCATCGCGGGCCGCGTCGTGTCCGTCTCCTTCGTCCCCGGCGACACCGTGACGAGCGGCAATACCGTTGCGTCCATCGAGATCGCCGACAAGGGCTACGTCGTCGAGATCAGCATGCCCGCCGAGGAGGCCCGCCGCATTCAGGTCGGCTCCCCGTGCACCGTCACGAACTCCTGGTGGTATTCCAACATCACCGCCTCCGTCGCGCAGGTCCGGTCCGACCCGAAGAGCCAGGGCAAGAACCGCATCATCGTCATCAACGTCTCGGGCGACGTCTCCGAAGGACAGAGCCTCAACTTCTCGATCGGCGACCGGAGCCAGTCCTATGACTCCGTCCTGCCGAACTCCGCCATCCGCGAGGACAACGACGGCAAGTTCGTGCTGACCGTCGAGGCGAAGAAGACCCCGCTCGGCAACCGCTACGTCGCCAAGCGCACGAACGTCGAGATCCTCGCCTCCGACGACACGCAGTCCGCGGTGAGCGGGCTCTACGGCAGCGAATTCGTCATCACGAGCTCGACCACGCCGATCACGGACGGTCAGCAGGTCCGGCTCGCGGGCGATTGACGCGGGGGCATCATGAGCGATAAAGTCAACAAAAAAGTATTGAAGGCCTCGGGCATCGTCGCGCTTGTCATGATCGGCGCCCTCCTTCTCACCGGGCTCCTCGAGCTCGCCGTCCTCGGCATGAAGGGGCGGCTCGACTTCCTCGGCGCGGGGAAACGCTGGTCCGCCTCCGGAGACCGGTTCGCCGTCGTCTCGCTCTACGCCGAACAGGGCGCGGGGCTGACGGGCGACGACGCGGTCGGATGGGCGCGGTCCATCGATGCCGGCCTGCTCGAAGCCTCCGTCACCCCGAAGGAAGGCGCGCGCTCGTGGGCGTACTGCTACGCCGCCGACGACACGCTCTCCGTGCGGGGGACCAAGGGCAGCGTGAACGCGGAGACCCTTGCGGTGGGCGGCGACTTCTTCGTCTTCCATCAGCTCTCGTTCAAATACGGCAGCGGATTCCTCAACGACGAATCGAATCCCATGGGCGTGGTGCTCGACCGGGACCTCGCGTGGAGGGTCTACGGCGCGGAGAACATCATCGGCATGACCGTTGAGATCGGCGGGGAAGAGTTCGTCATCGTCGGCATCGCGGAGCGAGAATCGAATTCTGGTCCGTATAAGAAGGCCTACGGCGACAGCCCGCGCCTCTACATGAGCTACGCCGGGTACCGCAAGATCGGCTCCGCGGGCGTCACGACGTTTGAAGCCGCGCTCCCGAACCCCGTCACGGGCTTTGCCATGAACATCTTCAAGGGCGCCGTTCACGCGAACGAAAGCCAGAGCGTCATGCGCGAGGTCACGGACCGCTTCTCCCTCAAAAACCGCTTCAATAATATGAAGGAGCTCTCCTACGCGTGGGTGAGCGTCAACAAGATCGAATATCCCTACTGGGAAAACGAAGCGCGCGTCTACGACTACCGGGCCGCGGTCCTGATGATCTTCGAGGTCTTCACGGTCGCCGTCGCCGTCTCGTCCCTCCTCCTCTCGTTCATCCTGCTCCGCGTCTCGGGCTACTCCGTGATCCAGAGCGGAAAGAACCTCTGGAAGCGGGCCTCCGAGGCGCACGCGAAGAAAAAGCGCGAGCGTCCGGCAAAGCCGAAAAAACAGAAGAAAACCAGACAAGCAAAAAAATCCGAAGAAAACCCGTCTATGACATCACAGCCGTCCGGATCGGATGATCCCGGCGGAAATCCGGAAGAAAGAGGTAACACATGACCAGAAAGAAAATCATCTCCACCGTCCTCGCCGTCCTCCTCGCGGCGTCCTCCCTCGCGTCCTTCGCGGGCTGCAAGAAGAAAGCCGCGGAACCCGTGAAGGAAAAGCGCACGAACGTCTACGCGGGCGAGGACATCGTGCTCCCCTCCGACGTGCGCTATATTCAGCGCCTCGTCGCAGCAGGAAACAAGGCGTATCTGACCTACAGCGCCGAATACATGGTGACCTACAACGCCATGGGCGAAGAGGTCGAGCGCCAGAACGGCTACAACTGGGAAGAGGCCGACAAGAAGCAGCAGTCCCTCCCCGAGGGCTGGTACGTCAACTATGAGAGCAAGCCCATGCTCTGCACGGTCGATGTCGATTCGAAGACGTCGACCTCCGCGCCCTTTGAGTACAACGAGGAAGAAAACGGCTATCTGAACTCCGACCTCTACGCCTCCCCTGACGGACGGCTGATGGGCATCACCAACAAGTGGACCTACAACGAGGACTACACCGAGTCCACGTCGACCTACAACCTTCTGAGCGTCGATCCCGTGACGGGCGACACGAAGACGGTCCTGCTCAACGACGCCCTGATGAAGGCGGGCTTCGATCCTTCGCTCACGAATGTCAGCAGCTGTGTCGTGAAGGACGGCGAGGTGATGATCGCGCTGGACGGCGGCGTCATTGTCGTGACCGACCTCGAAGGCAATTACAAGACCAAGCTCGATCTCAACATGTCGGACGGCTGGATCAGCTGGATGGGCGTCTCCGGCGACCGCCTCGTGATTTCGTACAATGACAACGGCGGCATGAAGCTCAAATACTCCGAGAACGGCGAATTCGTCCAGATCCCGAACGAGACCATCGGCTCGAACGGAAATCTCTTCGCCTGCGACGACGACAACCTCTACTTCAACAACAGCCTCGGCATCAGCGCGTACAACTTCACCGACGGCACCTACAAGGAAGTTCTCAACTACATCAACTCCGATATCGTCAACAACGGCACCACCGCGTTCCTCGAGGACGGACGCCTGCTCATGGCCTCCACCACCTGGAACCGCGACGACACGAGCACGACCACGCTTTCCGTCTATCACCGTATTCCCGACGAGGAGCTCGCGGAGGAGATCATCCTGCGCCTCGGCTGCATCTATATCAACTACAATCTCAGAAGCACCATCGTCAAGTTCAACAAGCAGAACACCGGCGTCCGCGTGACCGTCGTCGATTACTCCTCCTACAACAACGAGGACAACGAATGGACCGGCGCGTCGAAGCAGTTCAACAACGACATCGCGACCGGCAAGCTCCCGGACATCATCCAGCTTGACAGCTCCCTCCCGATCGACAGCTACTTCCATAAGAACATCTTCGTCGATCTGAACACCCTCATCGACGATCCCGAAAAGGGAATCGACCGCTCGACGCTCGAGGAAAACATCCTCACGGCGAACCTCACGAACGGCAAGCTCAACTCCCTGATCCTCAACTATTCCATCAACACCCTGCTCGCGAAGAGCGACAAGGTCGGCACGAACGCCGGATGGACCTTCGAGGAAATGATGAAGGCGATAAACGCCATGCCCGAGGGCAGCCGCGCGTTCTTCGACTACAGCCGCGACCAGATCATCGACAACTTCTTCTCGTATTCGATGGATTCCTTCGTCGACTGGAAGACCGGCAAGACCTATTTCGACACCCCCGGCTTCATCGAATTCGTCAATTATCTGAAGACCTGCCCCGAGAAGAGCTACTGGGACGAACGCTATGGCGACGACTATGAGTACGATCCTGAGCGGGAACGCGCATTCGAGGAGGAATACGGCCTCCGCTTCTACAACGACAAGGCGCTCTTCCAGATGGGCTACTTCTCCTCCTTTGTCGATTACCTCTATACCCTCAACCAGTTCGCCACGGCGGACGTCACCGCGATCGGCTATCCCCGCGAGGGCGAGGGCAACGGCGCGGTCATCATCCCGAACCTCGAGCTCGCGATCAGCGCGAAATCCGCGGCCCGCGATCAGGCCTGGGACTTCATCAAGTATGTCCTCGCCGACGATGACATCATGAATTCCGGTTGGCAGTTCAGCATCTCGAAGTCCGCGATGAACGAACTCTACGCGAAGTCCGAAGAGAACTACGGCGGAAGTACCATCCTCGCGGATGATGATGTGGCTGTGGATGAAGAAGGAAACGCCATTGAGCCTGAAGAGAACGATCCGTACGCCTGGATGAGAGAAGAGGGCTACTCCGAGGACTACATCAACTATCAGAAGAACTCCAACCGGAAATACGATCAGGCCGCCGTCGACTACATCCGCGGCATCGTGGAGAACGCGACCAAGATCGCCCGCACCGACTCCTCGCTCGTCGACATCGTGAGAGAGGACCTCTCCGCCGTCTTTGCCGGAGCGAAATCCGCCGAGGACGCCGCGAAGCAGATCGCCAGCCGCGTCGGCATCTACGTTTCCGAGCACTCCTGACGCAGCGAACGGAACATCCATTCCCGGAATACCCTGTACCGTGAGGCGCGGGGTATTCCGCCTTTTCCGCAGATAATCCGGGGAGGATGCGAAGAAGAAAACACAAAATTGAACCCGGCGGCGGATGACATGTTGTGGAACCTGCCGATAAAAAAATTGTGAGAAGCTATTGATTTCGCGGGCGAATTTTGCTATAATAGGTCTATAATCATAGGTGTAGCCGTTTCTGCCCTACTCCCGCGGGTGTCCGGCGGCGGCGTGGCCTCAGATCAGATCATTACACATCAGGAGCGTAAGATATGATTTCGTGCGACGTAACCATTAAGAATAACGTGGGTCTTCATGCCAGACCGGCGACGTTCTTCATCCAGAAGGCCAACTCCTACAAGAGCTCTATCTGGGTTGAAAAGGACGACCGCAGAGTGAACGCGAAGAGCCTGCTCGGCGTTCTTTCCCTCGGCATCGTGAAGGGGATGACCATCACCCTCATCGCGGACGGCACCGACGAGGAAGAAGCCCTCGAAGGTCTCTCCACGCTTATCGACAGCGGTTTCGCCGAATAACGGACCGCGCCTCCGGCAGGAGGGTCATCTGATCCTGCCGCAAAACGAAAGAATGACGGGCGATGGTGAACGCATGCATCATCGCTCGATTTGTTATGGGGACGATATGCCAGACCTTTCTCCGAACATCGACTTTCTCCGCGAAAAATCGGCGGCCCTCCCCCGGATCCCGGGCGTCTACATCATGCAGAACGCCGCGGGCAAGGTGATCTACGTCGGCAAATCCCGATCCCTGCGCGACCGCGTGTCGCAGTATTTCCACGGAGCGCACGACGCGAAGACCTCCCGGATGGCGGCCTCGGTGCACGACTTCCGCTTCATCACCTGCGACACGGAGATGGAGGCCCTCGCGCTCGAAAACTCCCTCATCAAGCAGTACACCCCGAAATACAACATCAAGCTCAAGGACGCGAAGTCCTATCCCTATATCAAGATCAACGTGAAAGCCCCGTGGCCGCGGATCACCATGGACCGCAAGCGCACGCCGGACGGATCGCTCTACTTCGGCCCGTATTCATCGACCGGGACCGTCTTCTCCGTGATCCACCAGCTCGAGCGCACCCTGCGCCTGCCCTCCTGCAAGCGGAAATTCCCGGAGGATATCGGGCGTGAGCGGCCCTGCGTCTACTATCAGATGGGCCGATGCATGGGCGTGTGCACCGGGGAGGTCGAGGAATCCGACTACCGCGCGGCGATCGAGCAGGCGGCGGGGATCCTGCGCGGCGGAACCCGGGATGTCATCGCCGATCTGACGGAGAAGATGATGCGCGCCTCGGATGAGCTCGAATTTGAGACGGCGGCGAAGCACCGGGACGCGATCGAAAGCCTGCGCAAGCTCGGCGAGCGGCAGAAGGCCGTCGGATCGCCGGACGTGGAGTGCGACGTCATCGGCCTGCACCTCACGAGCCTCGAGGGCGTCCAGTTCCGCGACTGCGCTACGGTTTTCTATATCCGGAGCGGCTATATCGCCGACAGCGAGCACTTTCTCTTCGGCGGCGACGAGATCACCTTCGAGGAGGACGGGGAGGAGAGCGATTCTCCCTTCTCCTCCTTCCTCATGTCCCTCTATCAGTCCCGCGAGTTCATCCCCGGCGAGATCCTGCTCTCCTTCGATATCCCCGAGCACGACCGGACGCTCCTGCAGGCGTATTTCACGGAACGCTCCGGGCACCGCGTGGAGGTCAGAACGCCCCGGAGAGGCGCGTCGAAATACCTCTGCGACATGGCGGTGACGGACGCGGCGAAGCACTCCGAGAACAGCGCAAAGCGCGACCGGGACGACGAGCGGACGCTGGCCTCCCTCGCGCAGCTTCTGCATCTCGAGGTCCTTCCCGAGCGGATCGAGGCCTACGATATCTCAAACCTCGGCGACGAGCACATCACCTGCGGCATGGTCGTTGCGGTGGACGGGAAGATGAAGAAGAGCGAATACCGGACCTTTACGATGAAGGGTAAGGATTCGCAGGACGACTACGCCGCGATGACCGAAGCCCTGACCCGCCGCCTCGCGCACATCGGAAAGCCCGACGACAACATGGGCGCGGCGCCGGACCTCATTCTCCTCGACGGCGGACGGGGGCATGTCTCCGTCATCAAGGAGATGATGGCGCGGGAGGGGTACGACATTCCCGTCTTCGGCATGGTCAAGGACGAGCACCACAAGACCCGCACCCTTGTCGACGAGGACGGCGAGCTCAACATCGCGCGTCAGGCGGACGTCTTCCGGCTGATCTACGGCATTCAGGAGGAGGTCCACCGCTATTCCGTCTCCCGGATGATGGGAGCCAAGCGAAAGACCGTCAAAACCTCGACCCTCGAGAAGATCCGCGGCATCGGACCGGCGAAGGCCAAAGCGCTCCTCGCCTCGTTCAAGTCTCTCGCCAACCTGAGGACGGCGGGCAGGGACGAGATCGCCGCGGTCCCCGGGATCACGGACGCCGACGCCGACCGCGTGTATCTCTATTTTCACAGCAAACCGAACCAAGAACGGAAAGGATGACGATATGAGAGTCATTACAGGAACCGCGCGGGGAACCAACCTCGCCTCCGTCCCCGGAGATGGGACCCGTCCCACGGCGGACCGCGTGAAGGAAGCCGTTTTCTCCATGCTGCAATTCGATATCGAGGGCCGCGATGTGCTCGACCTCTTCGCCGGAAGCGGTCAGCTCGCGATCGAAGCGCTGTCCCGCGGAGCCGAACGCGCCACCCTCGTCGATATGTCCCGCGAGGCGACCGACGTGATCGCCGCCAACGCGAAGAAGACCCACCTCCTCGGACGCTGCCGGATCCTCAACACGAGCTTCTCGTCCTTCCTGCGCGGCGCGGCGGGGCGGGAGACCTACGACATCATCTTCCTCGATCCGCCGTACGACAGCAATATGCTGCCGAAAGCGCTCCGCGCGATCGATGAGGGCGGAATCCTTGCGGCAGGCGGCACGGTGGTCTGCGAGACGGACTGCGACGTCCCGGTCAGGGCGACCCGCTCGCGCCACGATGAAGAGAAGGAAGCCGAGCGCATCCTTGCGGACGTCTTCGGCGGCGACGAAGCCCTCCGCGCGCGGTATTCCGTCATGAAATCCGTCCTCTACGGGCGTACGCGGATCACGCTTCTCGGGGCGTCGGACGCGGAGCCGGAGAACGAACCGGAGGAACCCGGGGAGGACGAGGCATGAGACGCGCGATCATCACCGGGAGCTTCGACCCCGTCACGGCGGGGCATGAGGACCTCATCCGCCGCGCGGCCGACATGTTCGATGCCGTGACCGTGGTGGTCCTCGCGAACGCCGAGAAGCCGTCGGGCATGTTCCATCCGACGGACCGCCTGCGCTTCGTCGAGGAAACCGTCGCCGGGATCCCGAACGCGGACGCCGCCATGTGGCCCGGACTGACCTCCGACATCGCGCATGCGCTCGGGGCGAAATACCTCATCCGCGGCGCGCGGTCCGGGAGCGATTTCGACTACGAATACGACCTCGCCTTCATCATGAAGCGGTTCGATCCGGAACTCGAGACCGTGATTCTCCCGTCCCGCCCGGAGCTCTCCATGATCAGCTCGACCTACGTCCGCGAGCTTCTGAAATACGGCTCGCCGCTCGAAGGCTCCGTCCCCGACGCCTGCCTTGACGACATGCGCGAGACCTACGCAAAATCGAAATCCGAATGACAAAACGCCGTGGATGGGAGAGTCCCATTCACGGCGCATTTTTTACGTCATCTGCAGCAGCCGCCGCATCCGGTGGTGTTCCCGCAGCCGTTGCCGCAGCCGTTGCCGATCTGATTGCATCCGTTGTCCGCCGTGCCGTTTCCGCACCAGCCGCAGAGGCCGATCACGCAGAGGGCGATGGCGATCCAGCAGAGAAAGTTGTCGTTGAACATTTCGCGTCCTCCTTTCCGAGGGTTCGGTACAGAGTATGCGGCGGGGGAGGTTTGTGTTCCCGGGGCAAAAGGACTTGACAAACGCGCGCGGATGCGGTACAATACCGATGTATCAGATCGACTTTTTCCGGGCATACTGTTCGTGACAAATCCCGGAAAAAGGAGAACAAACGAATATGGAAAATCAGCCCACTCGCCCCGAATCGCGTCCGGAGGGAACGGCCCCCATGCCCGAAGCCCTCGGCGCGGCCCTGATGGAGGCGGACGCCACCCTCGGAAAGTTTTCCCGCCTCACCGAAGAGGAGAAGCGGGAGTTCATCGGCGGCGCGGAAAACCTGCACACCGGATACGAGCTCCGTTCCTACGTGCGGTCGTTCTTCAGGGGAGAGGCGCTGCTCTGATCCCCAAGGAGGTCCCCCGTGTCCGTCGAAATCGAACGCAAATTTCTCATTCAGCTCCCCGATCTTGAAAAGATCGCCGCGCTCCCCGGCTGCCGCGTCCGCAGAATCGTGCAGACGTATCTCGAAAAGATCCCCGGAAAGAAGGTCCAGCGGCGCGTGCGCAAGATCCGCGAGGGCGGACGGGTAGAGTACGTCTTCACCAAGAAGGAAGATCTCTCCGGCATTTCGCGGCTCGAGAACGAATGGGTGATCTCGAAGGAGGAGTACGACGCGTACCTCACGGAGGCGGTGTCGAGGCTCGAAAAGACCCGCTACGCCTTCCCGTGGGCGGGCCACGTCATGGAGATCGACGTCTATCCCTATGAGATCGGCGGCGACGGCCTTGTCGGGCGGGCGATCCTCGAGGTCGAGCTCGGCGAGGAGGGAGAGGCGTTCGAGGTTCCCGACTTCCTCACGGTGGAGCGGGAGCTCACGGGCACGAAGGAATTCTCAAACTCCAAAATGGCGAAACGGCTGTGAAAAGCCGTTTCTTTTTTGTGGAGCTTGTCCCCTTGACAGAGCGCGGCATGCGTGGTATAATCATGATCTGAAAATGAAAATCAATTTCAAATGTGAGGACACATGAAATATCATACCAAACAGCGCGACGCGGTCCTGCGGTTCTTCATGGACCATGAGGAGCAGTGCTTCACCGCGCGGGAGGTCTATGAGCAGGTCGACGCCGGGGAGGCCACGGTCTTCCGCGCCATCGCCGCCCTGACGGAAAGCGGACTTCTCAAGAAATACACATCCGGCTCGGGACGCAGCGATTCCGCGACCTATCAGTACGATCCCTGCGGCGACCGGACCGACCATATCCACCTGAAATGCGAACGCTGCGGCGAGCTCATCCACATGGACTGCGCATTCATGGCGACGATCCTCGCGCATTTTCTCGACGAACACGGATTCGCCTTGGACTGCGGGAAGACCGTGATCTACGGCCTCTGCGAAAACTGCCGGAGGGAGGCGGGAAGTCATGCGTAAGATTCTTTCTTTGATTCTCGCAATCGTTTTCGTAGCCACAGCGCTCCTCTCCTGCACAGAGACGGGGATAAAATCCCCAAAAGACAAGCCGCTCGTCGTCGCGACGAATTTCGTGCTCTATGACACCGCCCGGACCCTCGCCGGGGAGCTTGCGGACGTGCGGATGCTGCTCCCGCCCGGTACGGACGCCCATGAATACGAGCTGACCCTCGCCGACACCGCGCTCGCCGCGGACGCCGATCTCTTCCTCTATATCGGCGGGGAGAGCGAGGACTGGGTCGACGATCTGTTCGCCTCCATGCGCGAGGAGGACCGTCCGCTGGCCTGCCGCATGATGGATGATGCGGTGATCCAGTCCGAGGAGGTCCGCGAGGGCATGCAGGAAGCGGAGGGAGGCATCCATGATGAAGACGAAGAGGAATACGACGAGCATGTCTGGACCTCGTTCGAGAATCTTTACGGCATCGCAGAGCAGATCTGCGCAGGTCTGCAGGCCCTGATGCCCGATCGGACGGACACACTGAACGAACGCCTCATCGATTACAAGGCGATGATCGGGGAGATCGAGGACGATTACAGAGCGGCGGTCGACGGCGCGCGGCGCAGAACGCTCGTCTTCGCGGACCGCTTCCCGTTCCTCTATCTCGTGAAGGAGCTCGGCCTCGATTATTACGCCGCGTTCTCCGGCTGCTCCTCGAACGTGGAGGCGTCCCTCGCGACGATCCACTTCCTCGTGACGAAGGTGCAGGACGAAGGCATTCCGGCAGTCTTCATCATCGAATTCTCGGACGGCAAATGCGCCGAAGCGGTTGCCCGGGAGACGGGATGCGAGATCCTGACGCTCTATTCCGGACACAGCGTGACGCCGGAGGAATTCGCTTCGGGAATCACCTATCCCGAGCTTCTGCGCCGCAATCTCGAAGCCTTGAAAAAAGCCCTCGGCTGACGGGGCAAGGGGGGAATACTTTGAATCTCATCGAATCGCACGACCTCACGCTCGCGTACGACGGCGTGGTCGCGGCGGAACACGTCAATTTCACCCTCGCGGAGGGGGATTATCTCTGCGTCGTCGGGGAGAACGGCTCGGGAAAGAGCACGCTCCTCAAGGCGGTCACCGGGGAGGTAAAGCCCGCGTCCGGCCTGCTCTCCGTATCGCCTGAACTGAAAAAACACGGCATCGGCTATCTGCCGCAGATCTCGAAGATCCAGCGGGATTTTCCGGCGTCCGTGCGCGAGGTCGTCCTCTCCGGATGTGTGCGCGGGGACGGGTGGGGCTTCCTCTGGACCCGGACTGCGCAGAAGCGGGCGGCGGATGCCATGGACATGCTCGGCGTGACGGATCTCGCGCAGAAAACGCTCGGCTCGCTCTCCGGCGGTCAGCGTCAGCGCGTCCTGCTTGCCCGGGCGATGTGCGCGTCGGATCGGCTCCTGCTGCTCGACGAACCGGTGACGGGTCTCGATCCCGAAGCGGTCCACGGCATGTACGAGGCGATCCGGCGCATCAATCGGGAACGCGGCTGCGCGGTGATGATGGTCTCGCACGACGTCTCCTGCGCCTTGAGAGAGGCGGCGCACGTGCTGTCCCTCTGCCGCGGACATTCGTTCTACGGCACGGTCGACGGCTACCGGCGGCATGAACGACTCGACGACGCGGCGGACGACGCCCTGCACCGTCATGGCGGGGACCATCCGCAGACCGCGCCGCATTATGTGGAAGAAAAGGGGGCGATTCTATGACCTTCGGAGAGATCCTCTCGTCTCCGTTCCTGCTCCGCGTGATCGGACGCGCGCTTACCGTGGGCATCCTCGTCTCCCTCTGCTCCGCCGTCCTCGGCGTGAGCCTCGTCCTAAAACGGTACTCCATGATCGGCGACGGCCTCTCGCACGTCGGATTCCTCGGCATCGCGCTCGCGTCCTGCGCCGGGGTCGGATCGCTCTATTCGATGGAGATCTCGATCCCCGTCGTGATCCTCGCATCGGTGCTGATCCTGCGCCTCTCGCAGAACGACGGGCGGCTGAACGGCGACGCAGCCTGCGCGGTGGTGTCGACGGGCGCGGTGGCGGTCGGCACGCTGATGTACAACCTCACCGGAGGCCGGGCGGGGGACATCTGCTCGTCCCTCTTTGGCTCCGCGTCGGTCGTGACAATCTCGGACAAGGACATGGTCATCTCCCTGATCCTCTCCGCCGTCGTCATCGGCTGGTTCCTCCTCAGCTTCAAGACGATCTTCGCCGTCACCTTCGACGAGACCTTTGCCCACGCCGCCGGGATCCGCACGAACGTCTTCGGCCTGATCCTCTCGGTCCTCACGGGCATCACCATCGTCGTCGGCATGAAGATGATGGGCTCGATCATGATCTCCGCGATCATCATCTTCCCGGCCCTCACCGCCATGCGCCTGACGGGGAACTTCCGCCGCACGGTGATCCTCTCCGCCGCAATCTCGGTCATCTGCTTCATCGTCGGCTTCTTCGCGGCCTGCCTCCTGTCCCTCCAGACCGGGGCCGCCGTCGTGACCGTGAATCTCGCCGTGTTCTGCGCGGTGTACGGGATCGCGTGGATCGCCGGGAAAATCAAACAGAAAAGAACCGCCTGAATCAAAGCGGTTCTTTTGTTTCTGTCTTTTGCGCGTACTGCCGTCTCAGGAGAAGGAGCCGCACGCCCGACGCGGCGATCACCAGAAAGACCGCCATGCCGAGGGAGCCCGTCATCGTGACGTAAAACTGCGACGACGCGCCGTCTGTGTCGAGCGAGGCGACCATCGTGCGTTCCAGCGTCAGCATCGCCATCGAGGCGTCGGCGAGCGCGGCGTAGCGCAGGGTGGCGTCCGAGGCGGAGCGGTCCCGGCGTCGGCGCGCGAGCGTCACGATCGCATAGATGAGCTTGTAGAAGGTGAAGGCCGCCGAGACGATGAGCGGGATCAGGCTCCTGATGTCGGCGACGCGCTCATGAATGCTCAGCACCACCGTTCCCGCCTCGACGATCGCGAGACACGGGAGCAGGATCCCGGATGCGGTCATCACGCGGAGTCCGTCGCCTCCCCGTCTCTGCGAAGCGGCGGCGGACGTGCGGATCGCGCCGAGGATGGCATGGTAGACCCCGGCGGTGAGATACCACCAGGAGCCGTACCAGAGCGCCAGTGCGAGATTCCAGACCGCGTAGGCGAGGTTCCGGACCACCTTGTACAGCAGAAGGAGGAACGACGGCGGCGCGGGCAGGGAAGAGAGGAGCTTGTCCTTATTTATCCAGCGCATAGAACCCGTGGTTCTTGTCGCTCTCCGGACGATGCGTCCACATGCCGCGGGTGAAGTCGGGAATGTCAACGGGCGCGCCGTTCTGCTGGATCGAGATCTCGGACAGCGGGGTGATCGCCATCCACGCGGCGGTGTCGAAGGTGTCGATCGGCGGGACCTCGCCGTTCTTCAGCGCTTCGAAATACGCATCGAAGACGAGCCAGTCCATGCCGCCGTGACCGCCCTTCACGCCCTCTTCCTCAAACTTCCGCCAGACGGGATGCTCCCAGTCCTTACGGTATTCCTTCAGGTTGCCGTAGAAGCTGTGATCCCATTCGGAACCCTTGCCCTCGAAGAAGAAGCCGTCGCAGTTCTCGCTGAAATAGCCGTTCGTTCCGCGGACCGTGAAGTTCCGGGAATAGTTGCGGGGCAGCGTGGTGTCGAGTGTGAGCGTGATGAGCTCGCCGCGCGCGCACTTGATGTTCGTCTTGATGATGTCGCCCTGATTGAAGCGGTAGGTCTTGAGCTCCGGATTGACCTTCGGGTTCTTCTCGGCGTAGTCGTTCAGGCCGAACGCGCCGGAGGACATGGAGGACAGGGAGAGCATGCGGTTGCCGCGGTTGATGTTGAGGATCTTCGCGATCGGGCCGAGCTCGTGGGTCGGATAGTTCTCGCAGTTGCGGTTCTGATAGTTGCGCAGACGGTAGTGGCGGTTTTCCGCGCCGAAGGAGATCTCCTCGCGCAGATCGTGCTGATAGCCGCCCTCGCAGTGGACGACCTTGCCGAACAGCCCTTCGCGGACCATGCGCATGACCATCATCTCGTTGCGGTCGTAGCAGCAGTTCTCGAGCATCATGCAGTGGATGCGGGTGCGCTCGTAGGTCTCGACGAGGGACCAGCAGTCCTCGATCGAATACGCGCCGCCGACCTC
>CACZSA010000175.1 GCA_902783705.1 uncultured Ruminococcus sp. | reverse complement strand
GCTCCTCCCTCTCCTTTGGGGCCGGGAAAGTCCAGAGAGGGCCCGGCCCGAGGGTCCTCTCTGGTCCCGTCCGGAAGGACAAAAAAGCGATGGATCTGCAAGATCCATTATCCGCAAGCGTCAGCGCGCAAGCCGAAAGAGCATAGAAAAAGCGCGTGTACGGGGAAATACACGCGCCTTTCTTTGTTCACTTTAATAAAGATTCCCGATCCGCCTGTACCGCTCGTACCGCGTCGCGAGCAGACGGGAGATGTGTACCTTGTCGATCTCCTTCAGGGACGACACCAGCGTCTTCTTCAGATCCTTCGCGATCTCCGCGGGGGTCTTATCCCCCTCCGGCAGGATCTCGTCCGCGATGCCGAGCCGGTAGAGGTCTGCGGACGTCAGTCCCAGCACCTCTGCGGCGTCCGGCGCGCGGTTCGCGTCCTTCCATAGAATCGTCGCGCAGCCCTCCGGCGAGACCACCGAATATACCGCGTTCTCAAACATGATCAACTTGTCGCAGACAGACAGCGCCAGCGCGCCGCCCGATCCGCCCTCGCCCGTCACCACCGTGAGGATCGGCGTCTCGAGCGCGGCCATCTCCCAGAGATTCTGTGCGATCGCCTGCCCCTGCCCGCGCTCCTCGGCGGTGATGCCGCAGTACGCGCCGGGCGAGCCGACGAAGCAGATGACGGGACGCCCGAACTTCTCCGCCTGCTTCATCAGGCGAAGCGCCTTCCGGTATCCCTCGGGCGAAGGACAGCCGAAATTGCGTTTCATGCGCTCTTCCAGCGATTCGCCCCGGTGCATCGTGATGACCGTCACCGGACGCTTGTCCAGATAGCCCACGCCGCCCACGATCGCCCCGTCGTCGCCGAAGGAACGGTCGCCGTGCAGCTCGATGAAATTGTCGATGATCTGCCCGATATAGAAGCTGCCCATCGCCCGGTCGGACGCGCGGGCCGCGAGAACTTTGTCATAAGCGCTCATCCCGTTACCTCCCGCTCTTTCCGCCGCTGCGCCGATCCGCGGGTCTCTCCCGCGCCGTGTTCAGGTCGATGAGGGCCGAGATCGTGTCCTTCATCTTCTTGCGCCCGATGATCATGTCGGCAAAGCCGTGCTCCAGCTGAAATTCTGCCCGCTGGAAGCCTGCCGGCAGGGTCTGGCCCGTCGTCTGCTCGATGAGGCGCTGGCCCGCGAAGCCGATGAGAGCCCCGGGTTCTGCCGCGATGACGTCGCCCTCCATCGCGAAGCTCGCCGTCACGCCGCCCGTCGTCGGGTCGGTGAGGATGACCATGTAGAAGAGCCCCGCGTTGCTGTGCCAGCGGCAGGCCACGCTGATCTTCGCCATCTGCATGAGCGAGAGCACGCCCTCCTGCATCCGCGCGCCGCCGGAGCACGCGAAGCCGATGACCGGGAGATTGTTTTCCGTCGCGTATTCGAACACGCGGGTGATCTTCTCGCCCACGACCGTGCCCATGCTGCCCATCATAAAGCCGGAATCCATGACAAAAAACGCGCATTTGCGCTTTCCGATCTTCCCGTATCCGGTGACGACCGCGTCCCGCTCGCCGCTGGATTCCCGCGCCCGGTCGAGCTTTTCCTCGTAGTCGGGGAAGGCGAGCGGATTTCCGCCCATGATCGCCGGATCGAGTTCGCGGAAGGAGCCCTCGTCGACCGTGAGCCGGATGCGCTCGCGCGCGCTCATCCGGAAATAGCCGCCGCAGCCCGGGCAGATCCACCAGTTGCCCTTGAGGACATCCTCGGGGGTCTCGCGCCCGCATTTTTTGCATTTGTGCATGATCCGTTCCATCTCAACACCTGCTGTATGTTCGATCTGTTCCTTTTTATACGAATCTCAGGCTAAAACCTCAAAAAGGTTTTAGCCTGCCGGAGATGCAGAATGCATTTCCGGACACGCTGAATCGAAGATTTAGCGTGAGATTTGAATTATTCCTGTTCCTTCAGGGCGAAGGAGAATTCCGCCGTGACCGCGATCTCGCCGTTTACCCGTCCCACGCCCTTGGCGAACCAGAAGGGCTTCATGACGCGCGTGATCTCGCATTCGGTCTCGAAGTCGTCGCCGGGCTCCACGGGCCGCTTGAAGCGCACCTTGTCGAGTCCCGCGTAGAAGGGAAGAATGCCTGCCTTCATTTCGTCCTCGAGGCAGACGCAGGCGGACTGCGCCATGATCTCGCAGAGGATGACGCCCGGGACGACCGGATGGCCCGGGAAATGCCCGTCGAGGAAGAATTCCGTCCCTTTGACATGATACTTGCCGTGCGCGTGTCCGTCCTCGGAGCGGTATGCCTCGTCGAGGAGCAGCATCGAATCCCGGTGCGGCAGGAGGCGTTCGAGTTCCTGTCTGTTCATGATGACCTCCGTTTGTCAGTCTTTGTACGGTCTGAGCGCGATGACGCTGTTGTGTCCGCCGAAGCCGAGGGACGAGGACAGCGCGAGGGTGAGATCCGCCCGCTTCGCCTCGTTCGGGGTGTAGTCCAGATCGCATTCCGGATCCGGGACCTCGTAGTGGACCGTCGGCGGGATGAGACCCTCGTTCAGCGCGAAGACCGACGCGATCGCCTCCACCGCGCCTGCCGCGCCGAGCATGTGGGCGGTCATCGACTTGGTGGAGCTGATGTGGAGCTTATAGGCGTCCTCGCCGAACGCGCGCTTGATCGCATTCGTTTCGGTGACGTCGTTGAGCGGCGTTCCGGTGCCGTGCGCGTTGATGTAGACCCCCGCGGCCTCGGCGGAATCGTAGCCCGCCTCCTTCAGTGCGAGGGAGAAGGCCCGCCCGGACGCTTCCGCCTCGGGATCGGGCGCCGTGATGTGATGCGCGTCGCAGGTCGAGCCGTATCCGACGACCTCGGCGTAGATCTTCGCGCCGCGCGCCTTCGCGTGATCGAGCGATTCGAGGACCAGCGCCCCCGCGCCCTCGCCCATGACGAAGCCCGCGCGCTCACGATCGAACGGGATCGAAGCCCGGTTCGGATCCTCGGCCTGCGAGAGGGCGGTCATGTTCGAGAAGCCCGCGACGGCGAGGGGATGCAGAGTCGCCTCCGCGCCGCCCGCCACCACCGCCGTGGCATAGCCGTGACGGATCGCGCGGTAGCCTTCGCCGATCGCACCGGTTCCGGTCGCGCACGCCGTGGTGATGCAGATGCAGGGACCCTTCGCGCCGAAGCGGATCGCGATCTGCCCGGCGGCGATGTTCCCGATCATTTTGGGGATGAACATCGGGGAGACGCGGGAGGGGCCGCGGTTGAGCAGGGTGTTGTGCTCGTCGACGAAGGTCTCGAAGCCGCCGATGCCGGAGCCGTAGTAGACGCCGAACTCCTCGGGGGCGATGGTCCCCGCGATGCCGGATTCCTCCACCGCTTCGCAGGCCGAGGCGATGGCGTAGCGGGTGAAGAGGTCCGTCTTCTTGACCTCGATCTTCGAGAGATATTTGAGGGGATCGAAATCCTTCACCTCGGCGGCGACCTTCACCTTGAAGTCCGTTGTGTCAAAGCGCGTGATGGGACCGATGCCGCACACGCCCGCGAAGAGGCTCTCGCGGAAGGCGTCCTTGCCGCAGCCGATCGGCGTGACCGCGCCCATGCCGGTGATGACTACCCTGTTTTCCATGTGTTTCCTCCAGAAGTGGGAAAAAGAAAAGTGATACCGTGTCGTTCCGTCCCCTCGTCCACTCCGTATCGGGATGAGGGGATGCGGACGTTTTTTACATCGCCAGTCCGCCGTCGATGCGGACGACCTCGCCCGTGATGTAGGACGCGGCGGGGGAGCAGAGGAAGACCGCGAGCGCGGCGACCTCCGTCGGGTCCGCGATCCGCCCGAGCGGAATCTGCTGCTTGAGCGGCGCGTCGTCCGGGATGTCCTTCGTCATGTCCGTGGCTACAAATCCCGGGGCGATGGCGTTGGCGGTGATCCCGCGGGAGGCCAGCTCCTTCGCGACCGACTTGGTGACGCCGATGACGCCCGCCTTGGACGCGCTGTAATTCACCTGCCCCGCGTTTCCGGTGATCCCGGCGATCGAGGCGAGGTTGACGATCCGTCCGTACCGCTTGCGCATCATCGCGCGGGTGACGTGGCGGGTCATGTTGAACGTGCCGCCGAGGTTGATATCGACGACGCGGGAGAACTGCTCCTCGGTCATCTGGGCGAGCAGGCCGTCCTTCGTGATCCCGGCGTTGTTGACGAGGATCTCGATCGAGCCGAAGTCCGCAAGGATCGCCTTCACCGTCTTCTCCGTCTCCTCGTAGGAGGACACGTCGCAGCGGTACGCCTTCACGGTCACGCCGGTTTTTTCTGCCAGCTCCGCGGCGGCTTTGCCGGAGATCTCCTCGTCGCAGTAATCGACGATGGCGACGTTTGCGCCGACCTCGGCAAGTGCGGTCGCGACGGCGTATCCGATGCCCCGGGACGCGCCCGTGACGACGGCGTTCTGCCCGGACAGCATGGTTTTATCGAAAATGTTGTTCATAATTCAGCTCCTCAGCCCTGGATCGCGGCAAGCGCGGCGGCGAGGGTCTCCTCGTTCTCCACGTTGTACGCCGCGACGGACTTGTCGATCTTTTTGATGAGGCCGCAGAGGGTCTTGCCCGGGCCGCATTCCACGAAGGTGTCTATGCCCGCGTCGATCAGGGCGCGGATCTCTCCCACCCAGCGGACCGGATTCATGATCTGCGCGGCGAGGATGTGTCCGTAATCCGCGGGATCGTCCGGATAGCGGGCGCCCGTGAGGTTCGCGTACGACGGGATCGAGGGCTTCGCAAACTGCACGCCCGCGAGCACCTCGCCGAACGCCTCGGACGCCTGCGTCATGAACGGCGTATGGAACGCGCCGGAGACGGGCAGGTCCACCATGCGCGCGGAGATCCCGGCCTCGGCGCAGGCGGCCTTGAACGCGGCGACGCCGGATGCGGTCCCCGAGATGACGGTCTGCTCCGGCGCGTTGTAGTTGGCCGGCCAGACGTTCTCGAGCTTTTGGCAGATCTCCTCGATCTGTTCGGGAGGCATGCGCATCACCGCCGCCATCGCCGGGGTGTCGGGCATGTCGTGGGAAGCCTTCGCCATGAGCTTCGCGCGCTCCAGAACGAGGGAAAAGCCCTCATCCGCCGGATACGCGCCGGCAAAGGCGAGGGCCGGGAGTTCGCCGAGGGAGAATCCGGCGACGGCGGAGGGTTCGATCCCCGCCTCCCGGAGTGCGAGCGCCGCGCCGAGATCGGTGAGATACAGGGCGGGCTGGGTGTTGACGGTCTCCTTCAGCTCTTCGGCGGTGCCGGAGAAGGAGAGGGCGCGGATGCCGGGACGGAGGGCCTCGGCACGGTCATAGAGCGACGCCGCGGCGGGGGAGATCTTCGAGAGGCTCTCGCCCATGCCGGGGTACTGCGCGCCCTGTCCGGAAAAAACGAATGCAATGTTTGCCATGAATAGTCCTTATTTCAGATACTTCGCGGCGGAAGAGAGAACTTCTTCCGCCCCGCGCATCACGTCTTCGATGATTTCGGCGGCAGTCTCTTCGGCCTTCACCATCCCCGCGATCTGTCCCGCGAGGTAGCAGCCGCCCTTTTCGTCGCCGTCGATCGCCGCGCGGCGCAGAGAACCGACGCCGAGCGCTTCGAGCTCCTCGTCGGAGATGTCGGTGTATTCGACCTGCGCGTAGTGGCGGGAGTAGGGCGTTTTGAGCGAGCGGACCGCGTGGCCCAGCCTGCGCCCGGTGACGATGGTCGAGGTGTCGGACGCCTTGATGATCAGGTTCTTGTAGTGTTCGGGGACGCCGCATTCCTTCGCGACGATGAACCGGGTGCCCATCTGGACGCCGACCGCGCCGAGCATGAGGGCAGCCGCCAGTCCGCGCCCGTCCGCGATGCCGCCCGCCGCAAGGACCGGGATCTTCACCGCGTCGACGACCTGCGGGACGAGGGGCATGGTCGCCGCCTCGCCGATGTGACCGCCGCTCTCCCCGCCCTCCGCGATGACGGCGGACGCACCCGCGCGCTCCATCATCTTGGCGAGCGCGGCGGACGCGACGACCGGGATGACCTTGATCCCCGCGCCGAGCCAGAGAGGCATGAATTCCGCCGGGTTGCCCGCGCCGGTGGTCACGATCTCGACCTTTTCCTCAGCGCAGATCGCGGCGGAATCCTTCGCCGTCGGAGCCTGCAGCATGATGTTCACGCCGATGGGCTTCGCGGTGAGGGAGCGGGCCTCGCGGATCTGTTCGCGCAGCTTCGTCCCGCCGAAATTCATCGCCGAGATGATGCCGAGGCCTCCCGCTTCGGAGACCGCCGCCGCGAGACGACCGTCCGAGACGTGCGCCATGCCGCCCTGAAAGATGGGATAGCGGATCCCCGCCAGTTCGCAGAGCGGCGTCGAGATCATTCCTGACCCTCCTCGACCTTGGCGACGAGATCGCCGACGGTGGTGCCGATCTTGCCGGCCTCGAGGGTGACGCCGAATTCG
>CACZSA010000174.1 GCA_902783705.1 uncultured Ruminococcus sp. | reverse complement strand
GCGCGCAGGCGAAACATGATTGCAGCCGCGCGCTTGCCGAAGGTGAGCGCGCCTTTTGCCCGCGGGGGCTCCCCGCCCGCAAGCGCCAGCGCGCAGCAAGATCCAATATTTGCACGCGCCAGCGCACAAGCGAAACGCGACCGCATCCTGCCCCCTTCATCCTTCCCACACATACCCCACACCGCGCTTGGAGCGGATCGCGCCTTCTCCGAAGAGGGGGGCGAGCTTGCGGCGGAGGTAGCCGACTGTCACGTCGGGGGCGTTGGCGGCGGGCTTCGGATCGGCGTCGGCCCACGCTTCCCCGAGAAGCGTTTCGCGGGACACGGCCTCCCCGGCATGACGCGCGAGGCACGCGAAAACGGCGAATTCCCGCGGTGTGAGCGTCACGCGCACCCCGTCCTTCTCCACGGTCCGGGCGTCCGGATCGATCGATGGGCGCGCGGGAGACCTCTCGGGCGGACTGACCGGGAGGTGCGGCTCGGGAGGCGCCTGCTCTGGCGCGGGTTCCGGCGTCCGCCCTGCTTCCGGCGCGGGATGGGGATCGACGGGATTTTCGCCGCCCGCGCCGCGGAGAAGCTCCCAGAGCGCGCGGAAATCGAGCGGCAGGGGGCAGGCCCGGACGTCGGCAAACACGGCGTAGCGCTCGGGGAGGGGTTCCGCCGGATCCTCGGCGAGCACGACGGCGCGGGCGGGGCGGGGGATATCCGCCGTCTCCGCGCCCCGGTCGAGGATGCAGAGATCGGCGTCCTCCGGGCTCACGTCGACACCCGCGAGCGCGCAGAGGTCCCGCACCCGCTCGTCGAGGCGGGGATCGGACAAACGGATCAGAACGCGCATAGGTCTCCTTTCCGCCGGTGTATCCGGCTAAACAACGCTCAATATGGGGTTCGAAAAGCGCTGGCGATGGATGAGCGGTACCAATTCCATGATACATGATAACGGAGTACGGCTTCACAGCAATTCTGCGCTTTCAAACGCAGGTCTTCTCCTCGTTCATCTTACCACACCCGCACGGCAATGTCAAGACTGGGGGTTTTCAACATGACGATTCCGGAATTTCTCGCGTCCTCCCTCGCGGAGGAGCGTTCGGCGACCGCCTGCTTCACCGGGCACCGCCGCCTCCCGCCCGCCCTCGCGGACCGCATCGCGGAGCGCACGACCCATGTCATCCGGGTCCTCGCCGCGGCGGGTTACCGGAACTTCCTCTGCGGCGGCGCGCTCGGCTACGACACCCTCGCGGAGCAGTGCGTCCTTGAAGCGCGGGAGGAGAACCCCGCCATCCGCCTGATCCTCGCCCTGCCCTGCCGCAACCAGACGGAGAAGTGGATGCGCATCCCCGAGGGCCGCGACGCGCTGCGGGAGTACCAGCGGCTGAAGGGTCTCGCCGACGCCGTCGTCTACGTGCGCGATTTCTACGCCGACGGCTGCATGCGCGAGCGGAACCGGTTCATGGTCGACTGCTCGTCCTTCCTCACGGCGTACTGCAACGCCGCGGAGCATCACAGCGGCGCGGGGCAGACCCTCCGGATGGCGGAGCGGGCGGGACTCAAGATCTACAACATCCGGGAAATCCTCGGGATCCGGGAATAGGAGGCATTCATGTTTTACAAGGACGGCATTCTGACGCGCTCGGACATCCTGAATATTCCCGGCGTCCGGCACGGCTTCTCCTCCCGCGAGGGCGGGGTGAGCGCGCTGCCCCATACCGCTTCGCTGAACCTCTCGGACAACCTCGGCGATCCCCCGGAGGTCGTGCGGCAGAACCGGGACATCTTCGCCCGGGCGGTGTCGGACAGCCTCTGCGGCGGCGGTGCGACGGTCTCGGCTCATCAGATCCACTCCTCGCGCGTGCGGCTCCTCACCCGGGAGAACGCGGGCGAGGGATACGACCGGCCTGCGGGCGAGGACGGCGACGGATTCGTGACGGCGGAACCTTTCGTGATGCCGATCATACGCACGGCGGACTGCGTCCCGATCCTCTTTGCGGGGCGGCGTCCGGACGGCTCCCCGGTCGTCGCGGCGGTCCACGCGGGCTGGCGCGGCACGGTTGCGGGCATCGCGGCGGAGGCGGTCCGGCGGATGGAGGCGCTCGGATGCGGGCGGGAGACGATCCGCGCGGCGGTCGGGGCGCACATCGGGTTCTGCTGCTACGAGGTCGGGGAGGATTTCGTCGAGGCGATCCGGGAGGCCCGCGGGACGGCGTTCGCGGAACGTCACGTGCGGGCGGTCGAGGGGTCCCCGGCGGGTTCGCGTCCGCACGCGGATCTCACGGGGATGAATCTCGAGATCCTGGCGGAGGCGGGCATCGGGGCCTCCCGCGTGGACGTATCCCCCGCGTGCACGATGTGCGACGAGGCGCATTATTCGCACCGGCGGATGAAGGGCGTCCGCGGGGTGATGGGGGCGGGGATTGTGATCTGCGCGGATTGAACGCGGTCCTTCCGCTGGCGCTGGGCCGTTACTATATCTGCGCACTTCGTTTGCGGATAACGCATATCCATCTCCTTCATGAAGGAGAAGAGGAAGAATCCCCTGCGGGGGATTCGGGATGCCTTACGCAGGCGGCGGACAAGAGGCCTCCGGAGCCGGCCTCTTGTCAATCACCGCTCCCAGAGGACGAGGAAAGGATTCCTCGCCTCTGGACTCCACTCCTTCTGCAATGTGCGTACCTTGACGGATCTGCACCTTTACTCAATGGGGTTTGGTCCAACGGCGGATGGAACAAGTTCCATCTCGCCTATCGCATGTTAATATACAGGGGGCCATCTCCAATTTGAGTGGCTCTTTTTCATTCATGGCTCGCTCAACGCCGGATTGTACATCTGTTCGTGTTAGCCCTTTCAGCTTCGCCGAGGTGATGGTACAGCGGGTACGTGTTAGACTTGGATCGTACACTTCCGCTGTGCACCTTCATTGCATGGAGGACTAACACGGGCCGCTGTATTCTTGGCGTTGAGCGTATCACTTTACTTTCAGCTTGACTAACTGGGAACGGCCCCTGTAATCCTCGTATGACACCGTTTAGCCCCCATTGAACGGAGCTTCAGAATGATACATGAGGTTGTACCCGAGGGGGTAGAGGTGGAATCCAAAGGAGGGGGAGGCGCTCCTCCCTCTCCTTTGGGGCCTGGAGATTCCTAAGAGGACCCGGCCCGAGGGTCCTCTTAGGT
>CACZSA010000173.1 GCA_902783705.1 uncultured Ruminococcus sp. | reverse complement strand
TCATGATCGACGGGACGAAGAGGATCTTCGAGGTGCCGCTGTTCCGGCGCACATGGACCTGGAACACGCGGAAGCCGAAGTTGTCGAGGTTGCGGTACTGGTCGACCTTGTTGACCTCCAGCGCGGACGGATACACATACTTCGCGAAGAAGTAGGAGATATTGTCCGGGGTGTAGGCCGATCCGAAGCGCTCGCGGTAGGCGATAACCTCATCCGCGTCCGCCGACGTCCAGTAGTCCGTCTCGAGATCGTAGTCGGAGCCGATCCAGCTTCTCATGTAGACCGGGGCGGCATAGCTGGCCTCGGCGGTGAAGAGACGCTGTCCGGTGTACTGCGGGGTGTTGAAGTCGACGTTGCGCGGGTTGAGCTCCGCGACGCCGCCGTACATGGCGAGGGAGTTGAGGTCCACGTCGTCGCCCATGAGGTAGGCGGTGACGTAGGTCCGCACGAGCTGCATGCGGTTGTTGATGAAGCCGATGATCGGGAAGTTCTTCTTGACCGCCGCGAGCGGGATCCAGATCGCGAGGAAGGCGATCAGCATCGCCATCGCGCCGGCAAAACCGGAGGCCGCGCGGGTCTTGAAGTCGCGCACGGAGCCCTCGTTCTTCTTGCGTCTGGCGGCTTTGGCGGCGGCGCGCGCGTCATTTTTCAGCTGAGAAACGGCGGCGGCTTCGTCGGCGTCGGGCTTCTTCGATTTTTTCAGAGCGACGGCGCGGGCGCGGAGGGCCTTCTTCTGCTCCTTCGCCGCGAGGCGCTCGGCCTTCTTCGCTTCCTTCGCCGCTTTCTTCGCGTCGATCTTTTCCTGTTTTGCGCGTTCCGCCATGCGCTTTGCGGCGGCCTTCGCGTCGGCTTTTTCCTTCTTCGCCTTCGCGTAGACGGCGGCGCGGGCCTTCTTCGCGGCGGCAGTCGGGGATCCGGCTTCGATCGCCGAGTTGAAGGCGGCGGTGGCGGCGTTCTTCAGGTTCCGCTTTTCGTCCTTTGCGGCTTTCTTCGCGGCCACCTTCGCGTTCTTCGCGGCGCGCTTCGCCTCCTTCTTCGCCTTCCGACGGGCAAAGACGCCGCCGTAGATGCAGTCGAAGAGATAAAGCGCGACGGCCCCGCAGATGAAGATCAGCACGCACGCCAGGCCCTTGTTCGAGCGGGTGATGTTGAACATGAAGACGGGGATCATGTAGAGCGCGCAGACGAACGTGACGCCGAGCGCCTTGACCCGCTTCGCCATGAAGAGCCCGAGCAGGAGCCCGGACACGACGATAACGGCGGCGACGGCAAAGCGCAGGAGCCCCATGCGGTCATAGGAGAACGGATCGTCCTTGATGTACTGCATGTAGGTCGTGTACCCGGCGTTCGCCATGTTGGAGAACACGAGCTCCTTCACGCAGCGGAAAGATTCGAGCATATAGCCGACAGGGTCGGTGTAATGCGAGAAGAGATAGGCCGCGATCCCGCCGATCACGACGAAGGGCGAGAGGATGCGGGAGATCTTGTGCAGGGAGAGCGCCATCACGACGACGGTGACGATCACGCTCCACAGGACGAGGAAGGAGGTCTTCAGCACGATGTCCTCCGCCTTCGCACCGTTGAGGATGACGATCTTCAACGCGTCGCAGAGGAAGAGGTTGAGGCCGAAGATGCCGAGGAAGAGGACCAGCGCGCGCAGAAGCATCCCGACGACGGTATAGGGCGTCGTCATCGAGGCCGCGGGGCTGACGGTCACGGGATCGAGAACCGTCTCGGCGCGGACCTTCGCCTGCTTCTTCTGCGCGGCGTCGATCTTATCCTGCAGGGTGACGTTCTTTTTCCTGCGGAAGAGCCCGCCCTCGCCGGATATAAATTTACGATTCACTTTATTCATGGGGAAATCCCTTCGTTATAGCATTCGGATCCGGGGTCAGTGGGTCGCCGTCTGGAGCGTGTAGTGTCCGGTTTCGTCCTTCACCGCGGTGAGCTCGGTGAGGTCGACGCCGTCCTGCGCGAGCCGGATGCGGCTCATCTCCACGTATTCCCGGCGGATCTTCACGTCCTCATAGCGCTCCTCGGGATTGAAGAGGAGAACCTCCGCCACGCATCCCGTTCCCGCGCCGCCGAAGAGGCCCGGGATCGCCGCGTATTTATTGAGCGAGAGCGGGTCGAGGTTGGAGGTGCAGATGCGGATGGTGACGTTGAGGGATTCGCTGATGAGCGGGAGCAGACTCGTGACGTTCTCTTTTTCGGAGCACGGCGGCGTGGTCGCGAAGACGGGATAGACCGCGTCGAAATCCTCGGGGCAGGTCAGCTGCACTGCGGCGACGCCTCCGTCCTGACGGCGGTCCGCCCAGATGAGGGTGACGTCGTTTCCATTGCGGAGCTCGTTCAGCACCGCGCCGATCGACATCTCCACCACGCCGTCCGCGCAGAACTCGTCCATATCCGGCGCGTATTCCGGCTTGACGATGCCGCCGATGGCGAGGGCGTTCTGGGTCTCGGCGTCGCGGCGCTTCCGCTCGTTCTCTGCGGCGGCTTCCGCGCTCACCTCGACCGGCTCGGCTTTCTTCTTGCGATGGAAGAGGGATTTCTTTTCCTTCGGCTCAGCGGGCGCGCGTCCGGTCTTCGAGACAGCCGCCTCGGCGATCATGTCGTCGATCATCGCAGCAGTGTCGAGGCCCGCGGCGCTCATGCCGGCCTTCGCGCGCTTCGCCGCCTTTTTCGCCGCCGCGTCCGCCTTCCGGGTCGCCTTATCCGGCTTCGCGGCTTTGAGCTTCACGTGGCGGTCCTTCGGCTTGCGCGCGGCTTCGCGTTCCGCCCGTTCGCGCTCGGCGCGGGTGTTCTCGTCCTCGAAAACCTCCGGCGGGATCGCGCGGGAGAAATCGCAGAGCATGTAGACGCTCTGGCTCGTGTTGGTGTTGAATTCCTTGACCATGAGGGTGCCGTCGACGGCCTTGGACGAGAGCTTCCAGTGGATGCTCTTGAGGCTGTCGCCGGGGATGTATTCGCGGATGTTGCCGATCTCCGCCTTTTCTGTGGAGAACACGAGCTTCGCGGCGTCGTTCGGGATATCCGTCGCGGAGGTCGACATCTTCATGTGCATCCCGAGCTTGCGCGGGAAGACCAGCACGTTCTGGTAGATATCGACGTCGAGGCGGATCGAGAACAGGCCGAGGAAGTCGGAGATGTAGAGGCAGCGCACGCCGATCTCGTAGGTCCCGCGGTAGCGGAAGCTCGTCTCATGGTTGACGATGTAGCTTCCGAGCGGGGCGAGAGACATGGTGAGGGACTGTTCGGTGCAGCGGACGCCGTCCGGCTGGGGAACGCTCACGATGGCTTCGATGAAGGGATAGGCGAACGGGGAGGCGTTGATGATGCGCAGCTCGTAGTTCACCGGGTCGAGCTTTTCGACCTTCGTGATGTCGGAGCTGACGTAGATCCGGATCAGGGCCTTGCCGATGAGGACGTAGATCACCGACACCACCGGCAGAAGCGCGAGGAACCAGAACAGCACCGACGAAGCCGTCGCCCGGAGAGCCTGCGTGAAGACCAGCGCGAAGATGAGCAGGAGGACGTACAGAATCGCCGTCCGCCTGAATTTCACAAGGTGTCTTTTGATTACAGTATCCATGTTTGGCTCGTTTCTTTCGTTGGGAAATGAAGTAGGCCGTTATCTCTGGGTCTTGAAGGGGGCTTCGACGGAGCGGAGGATCTCGCCGAGGATGTCGGCCTGGGTCTCGCGGTTGAGGCGGGCTTCCTGGCTGAGCACGATGCGGTGCGCGATGCCGGGGATGAACACGAACGCGATGTCCTCGGGCAGCACGTAGTCGCGGCCGCGGAGGAAGGCGTATGCCTGCGAGAGCTTCATGAGAAGCAGGGACGCACGCGGAGACGCGCCGAGGGAGAGCTTCGAGGACTTTCTCGTCGCGTGGATCAGCCGGACGATGTAGCGGCAGATCTCGGGCTCGAGCGCGACCTGCTGGATGGCGGCGCGGATGCCGCGGATGGTCTCGACGTCGGTCACGGCGTTGACCTTTTCAAGCGGGTTGATGCCGCGGCGGTCGGTGATGATGTTGACCTCTTCCTCCTCGGTCGGGTAGCCCATCGAGAGGCGGATGGCGAAACGGTCGAGCTGCGCTTCCGGAAGCGGATAGGTGCCGACGTAGCCGGTCGGGTTCTGGGTCGCGATGACCATGAACGGATCCGGGACGCGGTAGGTCGTGCCGTCGACGGTGACCTTCGCTTCTTCCATCGCCTCGAGCAGCGCGGACTGCGTCTTCGGGGAGGCGCGGTTGATTTCATCGGCGAGGAGGATGTTCGTCATGACGAGGCCCTCGCGGAACTCGAACATTTCCTTCTGGCGGTTGTAGACGTTGAAGCCCGTGATATCGGACGCCATGACGTCGGGCGTGAACTGCGCGCGGTTGAAATCGAGACCCGCGGAGCGCGCGAGGGCGGCGGCGAGGGTCGTCTTGCCGGTGCCGGGGACGTCTTCGATGAGGACGTGACCGCCGGAGAGCATCGCGGTGACGAGGAGGACGATTTCGTTGTGCTTGCCGATGACGACCTTCTCCACCTCGGAGATGAGGGCCTGCGCGGCCTTGTAGGAGCTTTCGGGGACGGAAATTTTCGTTTCGTTTGCCATGATTTGCGCTGCGGTGTCGGGACCGCTTCCTCCGTGATATGGTTGGTTTTTACTGTTATAGTGTTGATGAGTATTTTACCATATTTTCCTTCCGAATGCAAGTGCAAATTCGTGAATAATTACGATTTTTTCGTTTTGTTCAGAAAAAAGTTTCAATCTGATTGCATGCATCCCGCTTTCCCGCCGGCACAAGGTTTCTCCGGGGTCCGATTTTCCCAAAATCTTTGCCCGGGACGCACTTTTTTTTCGCAAATCGGTTGTTTTGCGCCGCCGATTATGTTATACTATCCGGAGGGGATGTCCGATCCCCCTCTCTCCCCGGACGGACACGCCGGAACCCCCGGCAAACGATAAACAGGACGGTATCAATATGCTCTACGACGTACTCATCATCGGCGCCGGATGTACCGGTGTCATGACGGCGCGGCTTCTCTCCACGAAGAACGTGAAGGTCGCCGTCGTCGAAGCGGGCCCGGACGCGGCGGTCGGCGCGACCTCGGCGAACTCCGCCATCGTCCACGCGGGCTACGACGCAAAGCCCGGCACCCTCAAAGCCAAGCTCAACGTGCGCGGCAACCGGCTCATGAAGGAGCTCTGCTCCGCCCTCGGCGTGGAATGCCGGAACGTCGGCTCCCATGTGGTCGGCTTCGGCGACGCGGACCTCCCGATGCTCAAGGAACTCCTCGCGCGCGGGCAGGCAAACGGCGTCCCGGACCTCGAGATTATCGGGCAGGAGAAGCTCCGCGCGATGGAGCCGAACATCTCTCCCGAGGCGATGCATTCCCTCTGGGCTCCCTCCGCTGCCATCACCTGCCCCTACGGCATCACCATCGCCGCCGCCGAGAACGCGGTCACGAACGGCGTCGATTTCTATTTCAATTTCCGTGTGACGGACGCCTCCCGCGCGGGGAACGTCCACTATCTCACGAACGGCGAGGAGACGGTCGCCGGACGCTATGTCGTCAACTGCGCGGGCGTCCACTCCGCCGAGGTCGCCGCGATCCTCGGGGAGAACGACTTCCCGATCACGATCACCCCGCGCCGCGGCGAGTACTTCATCCTCGACAAGGCCGTCGGCGGGATGGCGAACTCCACCCTGTTCGTCTGCCCCTCCGACCGCGGCAAGGGCATCCTCGTCTCCCCCACGGTCCACGGCAACCTCATCGTCGGCCCGAACGCCTATCCGATCAGCGACGGCGACGACAAGAGCACGACCGCCGAAGGGCTCGCGGAGATCACGGCGGGCGCGCGGCGCATCATGCCGAATGTGCCGATGAACATGGCGATCACCTCCTTCGCGGGCGTGCGCGCCACTCCGAATCAGTACGATTTCTACCTTGAGATCTCGAAGCAGATCCCGGGCGTCGTTCATGCCGTCGGCGTGGAGTCCCCCGGCTTCGCCTCCTCTCCGGCGACCGCAGAATACCTCGTCGGACTGCTGGAGGAATGCGGTCTGAAGCTCGAGGACAAGCCCGATTACATCCCGACCCGGCGTCCCGACGGCAACCACATCCAGTGGAACCGCCTCACGGACGAGGAAAAGGCCGCGAAGTGCCGCGAGAATCCGGCATACGGCAAGATCGTCTGCCGCTGCGAGACCGTGACGGAGGGCGACCTGCTCGACATGCTCGACGCGCCGATCCCCGCCGTGACCATCGACATGATGAAAAAGCGGCTCCGCGCGGGCATGGGACGGTGTCAGGGCGGCTTCTGCTCTCCCCGCGTCGCCGTGCTGATTGCCGAGCGCACCGGACGCGGACTCGATGAAATCAACAAATCCGGTCCCGGCTCGTGGCTCGTCACGAAGAGAGAGGAGGGTTGAAGATGGCGGAACATAAACTCATCATCATCGGCGGCGGTCCCGCGGGTCTTTCCGCAGCGGTCGCAGCCGTCGACGCGGGGCTCGCGCCGGAGGACATCCTCGTCCTCGAACGCGACAGCGAACCCGGCGGCATTCTCAATCAATGCATCCATGCGGGCTTCGGCCTCCACCGCTTCGGCGAGGAGCTGACCGGACCCGAATACAGCGGGCGGTACATCGCCATGGCGCGCGAGCGGAGGATCCCGATCCTGTGCAACGCGATGGTGCTCTCCCTCACGGACGACCGCCGCGTGACCTTCGTCTCCCCCGAAACGGGCTACACCACCGTGGAAGCGGAGGCTGTGATCCTCGCGATGGGCTGCCGGGAGCGGACCCGCGGCGCCCTCAGCATTCCGGGCACCCGTCCCTCCGGCGTCTACACGGCGGGATGCGCCCAGCGGTACATCAACATCGAGGGCTATATGCCCGGTCACCGGGTCGTCATCCTCGGCTCCGGCGACATCGGCCTCATCATGGCCCGCCGCATGACGCTCGAAGGGGCGAAGGTCCTCGCGGTCTGCGAGATCATGCCCTATTCCGGCGGACTGGCGCGCAACATCGTGCAGTGCCTCGACGACTTCGGGATCCCGCTCAAGCTCTCGCACACCGTCGTGCAGATCCACGGGCGCGACCGCGTCGAAGGCGTGACCGTCGCCGCCGTGGACGAAGCGAACGGACGCCGCCCGATCCCGGGGACCGAGGAATACTTCGAATGCGACACGCTGCTCCTCTCCGTGGGACTGATCCCGGAGAACGAGCTGACCCGCGGCGCGGGGATCGATCTCGACCGGATGACGAACGGCGCGTCCGTGAACCAGTTCCGCGAGACCTCCGCCCCCGGCATCTACGCCTGCGGAAACGTTCTGCACGTGCACGACCTCGTCGACTATGTGTCCGAGGAGGCCGACACCGCCGGACGGGCCGCCGCCGCAAGGATCCTCGGGGAGAGCGCGCCCGTCGTCCGCTCGGTGAAGCTCTCGACCGGACACGGCGTCCGCTACACCGTTCCGGAGCGCATCGACCTCGCCGAGGAGCCCGAGGACGTGCGGATCTTCTTCCGCGTGACCGACGTCTATAAGAAAGTCCAGCTCGTCGTGGAGACGGAGGGGGGCGAGGTCCTCGTGAAGAAGGCCAAGTCCGCCGTCGCGCCGGGCGAGATGGAATCGCTCACGATCCCCGCCGCCAAGCTCGCCGGGGTGCTGAAATCCGGTGAGGGCGGGATCATCGTGAAGCTGAATGAGACGGGAGGGGACAAGTGATGACTACGAAAGAGCTGACCTGCGTCGTCTGTCCGGCGGGATGCCGCATCACCGTCACGCTGAACGACAAGGGAGACATCGAATCGATCGAGGGGTACACCTGCCTGCGCGGCAAGACCTACGCCGCAAACGAGGTGACCCATCCGGTCCGCACGCTCACCTCGACAGTGACGATCGAAACGGCGGAGGGCAAGAAGATGCTCCCCGTCCGCACCGACGCCGGGATCCCGCGCGAACGCCTCTTCGACGCCATGAAGATCGTCCGCGCGACGCGTGCGAAGGCTCCGGTGCACACGGGCGACATTCTCGTCGCCGACTTCATCGAGCCCGGCACGAATCTTGTGGCGTGCAAGGATTTCCTCTGATTTTCAGATCAAAACACACGAAAAAACCGGGTCCCGACTGGATCCGGTTTTCTATTTGTGAAATCAATATTTCCCCGCTTCCTTCACGGCCTCGACGATCGCCTTCATGTTTTCGAGGCCCACGGAATTCGGGATCGAGTGGTCGGAGGAGAAGATATAGCCGCCGTTTTCCTTCAGT
>CACZSA010000172.1 GCA_902783705.1 uncultured Ruminococcus sp. | reverse complement strand
GCAGAAGCCGTCGCCGACTCCGAGCGGGTCAAAGAACGTAGCGGGGTTGCCGTCGAAGGCAGCAGCAGCGCCAGCTTCGGCATTGTCACCCCAGCCGGTCGCGTTGCCGATCACGGTACCGTTGATGATATCGCCGTCAGCGCCGGAAGCCGGGTAGGTGTAGGTGGGTTCAGCGGGAGCGGCGTCGCCTTCATTCGCGTTGAGCAGATAAAGCGCCGCGACTTCTTCCTGCGTCAGGGCCTTCTTGAAGATCGCGATTTCGTCGTAGGTGGTGTTGAGCATGCCGTCGCCATAAGCGCCGGTGCCGTCCTGACCGATATTGAACGGGAGACCCGAGTCAAAGGCGAGGCCGTCGAAGCCGTTGTCCGCGGTGAATTCGCCGGGCATGTAGAAGTCTCTGCCGTTGATATAGAGCTTGTAGGTGTTCGCTTCGCGGTCAACCACGACGGCCAGATGATACCACTGACCGATGGAGGAGAATTCAAACTCCGCGGGGATCATGCCGAAACCGCATTCCTTGTCGGTGCGGCTGCCGCCGTCCGCGTTGATGTTGATCTTCCAGTCGCTGCCTCTCTGCGTGACAAGCCAGCCGGGATTCGAGCCGGAGCCCCAGTCCTTGTTGGAGAACAGGCACTGGTCGCCGGAGCTCTCTTCGGTGTTGAACCATCCGGTGACGGTGAAGGAATCCGTGCCGAAGGTGTAGCCGTCCAGGGAGAGATAACCCGCGTCGGACTTCATCTTCACAGCCTTGCCGGAGATGCCGTCCACGGAAGCGACTTCGCCGACAGCCGTGACGGTATAGCCCTTCGCGTCGGTCGTGCCGTTATCGAAGGAGAGATACACGTCGGCGGAATCAAGGAGAGCCTTCCCGTCGGTGGTGACTTCGGGGAGATCGTAGCTCACCGTTTCGGCCTTGGATTCGGTCGCGACCACTTCGTAGTCGAAGGTCTTGTAGTCCTCGACGAATTCGATGTTGTCGATGATGAAGGGATTGCCCGCGACACGGTTGTCGGAGTAGTCCCAGAACATGTAAACGCCCCAGACGTCTGCGGGATCGGCAGGCGTCAGTTCGTCATAGGCTTCCCAGTTTGCGTTGTTGCGGATGGTGAAGTCCTTCACGGGGAATGCGAAGAAGCCCGCGAGGCCGAAGATGTCGCTGTCCTGCGCGTCGCCGAAGCAGCCGTCGCCGCCGTGCGCATACTCGGTCCAGTTCACGCCGTCAGCGGAGAACCAGAACGGGCAGTCCCACGCGCCGTCGACTTCGTCCGTCGTGAAGAGGCACGCCAGGCTGTTGACGATACCGAAGTTCGCCTTGCGGAAGCCGACTTCGGAAAGATCCATCCAGACGCGGAGGTAGTTCGCACCCGGATAGGACTTCGCGATGCCGTTCTTGTCGGTCGCATAGAAGTAGAGACCGACGTTGGCGTTGCCGTCAGACGAAACGGCAATGCCCTTGGTGCCGTTGTAGCCAGCGCCGTCGACAATTTCAACGGTGATTTCGTTTCCGTTGTCGCCGATGCTGTCCCAGTTTCCGGCGTACCAGTCCGCGATGTCTGCTTCATCGTCCATCGCGTAGACCGGGTCGCCGCCCATCTCGAACGCCGCGTAGCTGTCCACATCGGTGAACATTGCAGCGCCGACGGAGACGGTCAGGAGCGCGATGAGTACGCCGGCCAGCATGATTTTGAGTAAACTCTTCATCATGATTTCCTCCGAAAGAATAAATAATATGAAAGTTACAAACCTTCATCGTGAATTATAGCATCATGTTCCTGCCATGTCAATAGTTTTGTGACAATTCCGTGTCCGAAATATCGGAAAAAACACGCGGGGCGGAAGAAAAATCCCTCAAAATGAATAAAAAACACTTGAAAGCGGCGGCAGTTTATGGTATGATAAATCCATACCGAAGGCCGGAGACGCATCCGGTCATCCTGTTTCGGAGGGATTTATGAAACACTTCCAGCGATCCTGTGCCGCTCTTCTCGCGCTCTTGTTGCTTCTGCCGTCCTTCGCCGCCTGCTCGGAAACGCCGAAGACGGAGGAGGGATCCGCGAACACCCCGGCGAACACACAGACGACGCCTTCTCCGGATGCCGACGCCGCAGAGGAGCCGGACGACGGCGCGAGCCATTATTACGACAGTATGAGCGCCGTGGACTTCGGCGGATGGACCTTCAACATCGCGAACGACGGCATCAGCACGGAGTATTTCAGCGGGTTCACGGTCGAGGATCTCACCGGAGACGTCTTCTCCGACGACCTCTACAACCGCCAGATCGCCGTGCAGGACAAGTACAACATCGCCATCCAGGAGGACAACACCGGAGCGGTGAATACCATCAAGCAATGCGTGACCTCCGGCTCGGGCGACGTGGCGTTCGCCTACGTGCTGACGGGCGCGTGCATGGGGCTCATCACGGGGAACTACGTTCTCCCGATCTCCGACCTCCCGACGATCGACCTCACGAAGCCCTACTGGGATCAGGGCTCACAGAAGATGCTGACCTTCTTCGACAAGCTCTATTACGGATACCCGGATATCGGGTGGGACCACTACGAGAGCATGGCGGTCCTCTTCTACAACGGCTACCTGCTCACGGACAACGCCGTCGAGGCCTCCCCGTACGACCTCTACCGCGAGGGCAAGTGGACGCTCGATGCGATGTACGACATGATGAATGTCGTGGCAAAGGACACAGACGGCGACGGAGCCATGAAATCCGGCAAGGATATCTTCGGCTGGTCCGGGCGCGAGTTCGAGTACCTGCCGAGCCTCTATTCCTCGAATCTCCGCCTCGCGCACTATGACGAGGCCGAGGAAGCATTCGTCATGAACATCTCGCAGGACGCGGTCATGGCGGTCGGCGACAAGCTCAACCAGATCATCAACGACAAGATGCTCTCCGTGATCGGACGGAACGACGACACGCGGAACATGTTCAAGGACGGCAAGTGCCTGTTCTACAGCCGCCTGCTCGGGGACTTCCGCAACCTGCGCGATAAAGAGGACGACTACGGCATCATCTGCTACCCCGCTCTCGAGGAAAACACGGACGTCATGATCTACTGCCAGCAGCCCTACACGATCATGGTGCCCTCCGACTGCGCCGACACCGAACGCCTCGGCACGCTCCTCGAAGCGCTCGCCGCGTACACATACGATTACATCCTCGACGACTACATCAACAAGACCGTCATCGGCAAGGGCGCGAGAGACGAGCAGAGCGCGCAGCTTCTGCGGGAATTCATCAAGATCCGCGCGTTCGACCTCTGCTACGCGATCGCGGACTACACGCCCATCGAAGCCTACGGGACCGGCGTGGAGACCGGAAACTATGCCTCCGCCGAAAAGCGGTCCTCCAAGGTCTTCATAAAGAACACGACGAAGATCGTCGAGGCCCTCCGCGGAAAGGGTTGATCCCGCATTTCAAACGAAACAAGGACGCGCACCTCTCGTCGATGCGCGTCCTTTTTCTATGCCTGTTTTCAGTTGAAGGTCCTGTAATCCCGCACAAGGGAGATATTGTCGAGCCAGACCGGGTGTCCCTTCATCTCCGCGGAGCTCAGGCAGTAGTAGAAATACACGCCCGTCACACAGGAGGTGTCCGTGAGCTGCTCGAGCGTCCCGCGCCTAAGCATGTTCTCCACGGGGAATGCGAACCAGCCCTTGAAGCCGCGCACGGAGCTGTTCTCCGCCGCGCCGAAGCAGCCGTCCGAGCCGTGGCTCATCCGCCGCCATTCGCTCCCGCCTTCCGGGAGATACCAGAACGGGGACGGCGAATCGAGGTCGTCGGTGCGGTAGGGCATGAGATTCATCTCGTTCGCCACAAGCCCGAAGCAGGCCTTGCGGAAATCGATCGGCGTCCCGTCTCCCGTGAGGTCCATCCAGACCCGCAGATAGGCGATCTCGCCGAGCAGGCCGGAGGTCTCGAGCGGGATCTTCACCTCCGTGTTGTTCGCCTCGTTCGATTCCCCGAAGTTGAGCCGGCCGACGCCGAGGGCCGCCGAACCGTCGAGCCCGTGCCCGTCCGCGATCTCCGCGGTGATCTTGCCGACCAGCGCGTTGTCGTTGTAGTTGTTGTCCCAGCCGCATTTCTCGATTTCGGGCCTGTATTCCTCGAAATCGAGGACCACGCCGGGGGTGAGCGGATCGGCTTCCAGAAATTCCGCGGGGTCCTTCATCCGGCTCTCGTCGACGTAGCTGATGTAGGTCTCGACGTCCGCCGGGTCGTCCTCGCGGATCACGAAGACCCGCGCGCCGAGCATATCCATGTCGCAGTAGCCCGTCTCGCTCACGGTGGAGCAGTAGCAGAGCTTGATCCCGCCGTAATTCACCATGTAGTCGTTGACGTGGTCGTGCCCGTTCACCACAGCCTTGATGTCACCGCGCTCATACAGGGCCGCGAACAGGCCGGAATTGACCTCGGACGCGCAGACCGCCTCGCGCTTCTCCCCGGTGTGCTCGAGAGCCTCCCGGTTGACCCACGCGGTAAAGGTCTCCTGCAGCGGGATGTGGAACGCCATGAGCCCCGGGATCTTTTCGCCCGCGTACCGCTCCATCGCCTGCGAGGTCTCCCGGTACCACGCGATCTGGGAGGGCTTGATGTAGTCGTAGATGCTGTTCGCATAGCCCTGGAAGATGCCGCCGACGGGCTCGAGGGACGCGCGCTCCGCCGTGGTGAGATACTGTCCGGAATCGAGCGCCCAGACGTTGAAGCGCACCCGGCTCCCGTCCGAGGAATAGACGGGCAGGACGTAGTTCCCCACTCCGGGCAGCGAAGGGTCGCCGGACTGCGAGACACACCAGTCGAAGGACTCGTAGATCTTCTGCTGATCCGCCTTCGGGACAATGCTCCCCTCGGCGTCGTGGTTGCCGTAGACGTGCGCCCACGGGATCTGCCGCTCCTCAAGGATCTCGGTCATGTCGGCAACGCAGCTGCGCAGTGTCGCCTCATCCCTCAGTCCCCACGTGTTGTCCCCGTCGAAGAGGACAAGATCGGGATCCTCGCGCTCCACGAGCAGGGCGATGTTGGTCTTCGCGAGCGTCGAGAGCTTCGGTCCCGCGCCGTGGATGTCGGAGAAGACGAGGATATGGAATTCCCCGTCCTCGCCGAACCGGAGCGGATGGCGCGGCTCGGTCCACGGCGAATCGGCGGCGGGTGCGGCTGACGGATCGGTTTGCTGTGCGGGAACGGCCTCTTTCTCCTCGGCGGATGCGGGCTCGGCGGTATGACTCCCCGCGTGCTCCGGCGCCTGACAGGACGCGAGGAGTCCCGCGCAAAGAAGCACGGCGGTGAATATTCTCAGAATGCGGTTCATGGATGCCTCCCGATGCGTGTGTTGATAATCCTGCTTTCTGCGCGGATGCGGTCAGGCGTCAGGATTCTGTTCCTTTTTGCCGTCCCGCACGAGGGTCACCCCTGCGGCGGCGGCGAGGACCGGACCTGCGATCCGTAGGATCATGCCCAGCTTCCGGCTGTCTCCGTGGATCTTCTCCGGGTTCTCGGGATCGTAGTAGATGCGGATCCGCTTTCCGACCTTGTAGCTGGAATTGTAGGCGTCGAGCTCGCCGGAATAGGTCTTCCCTTCGGCGGAGTAGGTGACCCACACCTCGTAGTCGTATTCGTCGCTGCCGTCCGCGTCCGTTCCGCGCCAGGTCTCCTCGATCCGGTCGATGATAGCGGTGGTGCGGGCATATCCGCGCGTCTGGAAGAAGGAGAGATAGATGCCGATGGCGAATAGGAGCACGCCGAACACGATAGCGATGATCAGCGTCGTTTTTCTGCTCATGATGATTTTCCTCCGGTTATGGTTTTGTATTGACTGCTGCAGCGTTTTGCTCAGTTCTTCTTCCCGGCCCAGTCGCGGCGGAACCGCTCGAGCCCGGCGTCGGTCAGCGGATGGCATGCCATCTGGGCGAGCACCTTCGGCGGGACCGTGGCAATATCCGCGCCCGCTCTCGCCGCTTCGACGACGTGGAGGGGACTGCGCACGCTCGCCGCGATGATCTCGATCTTGAAATCGCCGTCGGAGAGGACGTCCGCGATGGCCGCGAGGGCTTCGATGCCGTCCCAGCCGATGTCGTCCGCGCGTCCGACGAAGGGCGCCACATACCGCGCGCCCGCATTCGCCGCCAGAAGCGCCTGCGCCGCCGAGAAAACCAGCGTGCACGCCGTGCGGATGCCCTTCTTCCAGAGGCGGGAGATCGCTTCGAGGCCTGCCGCCGTCATCGGGATCTTGATGCACACGTTCTCGTGGATCGCCGCGAGCGCCTCGCCCTCCCGGACCATGCCGTCCGCGTCCTCCGCAAGGACCTCCGCGAAGACCGGACCGTCGGTGAACGAGGTGATTTCCCGGATGATCGTGGCAAAATCGCCGGATTCGCGGGAGATCAGAGTCGGATTCGTCGTGACGCCGTGGATGACGCCGAGCTTTGCCGCCGCCCGGATCTCATCGAGATTGGCGGTATCGATAAACAGTTTCATTGTCTCAATTCCTCGATTATCTCATTTCTCAAAAAAATGTCTCCTCGACCTTCGCACAGAGCCAGTGATACACCGGAAGGTGCAGCTCCTGCACGCGATAGGTCTCGGTATCCCCGACCCGGATCGCGCAGTCCGCGAGCTCCGAGAGCTTCGATTCGCGCTCCCCGGTCAGGGCGATCAAGGTCACGCCGCATGCTTTTGCGAGCTTCGCCGCGTTTACGACGTTTCGGGAATTGCCGGAGGTGCTGATCGCGAGGAGCATGTCCCCGGGTTTTGCAAGCGCGAGAAGCGTCTGCGCGTAGATGAGCGCGGGATCGCAGTCGTTTGCGAAGGCCGTGAGAAGCGCGCTCTGCGAATGCAGGGATACCGCCGGGAGCCCGCCCTGCAGTCCGTCCGCCAGCGATTCCCCGTCGGGATAGACGGTGAGGGCGGCGCGGAGCTTTGGGGAGACGGGACGTTTTTTCAAAAATCCCTTCGCGAGCTCCCCGACGATGTGATCGGCGTCCGCCGCGCTTCCCCCGTTCCCGCAGGTGAAGAGCGTGCCGCCGCGCCGGAAGCCCTCCGTGAGCAGCTCCGCCGCGTGAAGAATGTTCCCCCGGCAGTTCACGAGCTTCGGATAGCGTCCGATAAGCAGATCGATCGATTCCATTATTCCGCCTCCCCGTCGATGCTCACCGCCAGCGCAAGGGCCGCGCGGTTTCCGATATCGTCCCCGAGCTCTGCCGGAACGATTTCACACACGGCAAGCGACGCGGGCAGGCACTCCTCCGCGAGCACGCGCTCCATCGGCTCGATGAGCAGATCGGCGGACCGCTGATAGATCGATCCGATGACGATGCGCTCGGGGTTGATGAGGTCGACGAGGATCGAGAGTCCCCGCCCGAGCATCTCGCCCGTCTGCCGGTAGACGCGGATCGCCGTGGGATCGCCCGCTCTCGCCGCCTCCGCGACGGATTTCGCCGTGATGGAATCGAGCTCGTCCCAGCTTCTGCAGTATCCGGTGCACCTGCCCATCTGGAGCTCTCCGACAGCGACTGTCCTCGCGTTCATCGCGATGCCGCCGCCGCTTGCGAAGCCCTCGAAGGACCCCTGCTTGCCGTAGCCGACCGGGCCGAAGCGCTCGAGCCGGATATGTCCGACCTCGCCCGCGTTGCCGTTCGCGCCGTTGTAGAGCTTTCCGTCGAGGATCAGGCCCGCGCCCATGCCGGTACCGAAGGTGAGAAACACCATGTTCCGGCATCCGCGGCCCGCGCCGAATTTCCATTCCGCGAGCGCGCAGGCGTTGGCGTCGTTGCAGAGGACGGCGGGCAGTCCCGTGCGTTCCTCGACCATTTTCACGATTTCGATATGATCCCAGCCCGGGAGGTTCGGCGGGGATTCGATGATCCCGCGGACGGGATCAAGGGGCGAGCCGCAGCTGATCCCCACCGAGACGGCGGTCCCCGCGGCGGCCTCCTTCATCGCCTCGCATGCGTCGAGGATGCGGGCGACGGTCGAGGAGACGTCCTCCGTCGGGAAGCGCGTCTCCTTCAGCACGACCCCGAACTCGTCGCCGAGCAGGACCGCGCATTTGGTGCCGCCGATATCGATGCCGATGTAGGTTTTCATTCGATGTCCTCCAGGAAATTGCACGCCCGCGCGCCTTCCCCGTCGATCACGAAGGTCCGGGCCGCCCTGTGCGGGATCGATGCGCGGAAGGTCTTCCCGAAGACGGTGAATTCCGCCTCGGTGTCCAGGCCCTCGCATTCGCAGGCGCGGATCACGACCGCGTCGGAGTCCTCGTGTTTCTTCACCGCCGTGACGACGATGTTGTCCGGGAGAGCGCCGATGCCGGCGTACGACGTCGGAAGAGAACCCTTGTGGAAGGTTTCGAGGACGGCGAAGGGCGCTGCGTTGAGCTCGGCGGCGCGGCGGGTGAGATGGGCGAAGTGCCCCTCGTCCGCCAGGCAGATCGCGTAGGTGAATTCGTGGATGCCCTGATCCATGTATTCGCAAAGATCGTCGCGCGTGCCGAAGTGGTCCGCCCAGATCGCGCCGCGCAGGACGGTGAGCGAGAGGGTCGATCCGTCAGCGTCAAAGCTGTACTTGCTGTCGTTGAGCATCGCGAGGCCCTCTCCGTCCCCGCCGAGGAGCGCGGTCCAGCGATGGCAGATCTGTTCGGTGCCGTCCGTCGGGCGCTCGATCCAGCCGAACGGGATCTCGCAGTACGCCCGCGGATCCCCGGCCTTGACGGGAAGGCGGAATTTCAGCATCCGGTGATGCTCGCGGAAGTCGACCTGTGTCTTGACGTAGATCGTATCCCGGCCCGGGAGGAGGGAGTAATCCCGGCGGACAACGGTGTTCGCGCCGCGGGTGAAGGTCCGCATCGCCGCGCGGGCGGGACCGGATTCGAGGAGCCGGATCTCGCCGTCCGCGAAGGTGTCGGTGACCTTTTTGAATTCGCGGATGCCGTGTGCCCACGTGTCGGAATCGGTCTCGTCGATGAGCTCGGTCCTCGTCGGCGAGGCGAGGTATTCGCGCTCCGTCCCCTTGTGATAGATCGAGACGAGCTCGCCCGTTGAGGGATCAAAGGTGAGGCGGAGATATTCGTTTTCGATGAAATCCTCCCCGGCGCCGAGCGTATTTTCGAATTCGTCGGGCTCGCCCTGATAGAACGCGCGGAGCGTGCGGTAGCCGAGCGGCGGCAGATTGACGAGGAAGCCGATCTCCCATTTGTCGTTCCGCCCGTTGGTGCGGGGCGCGCGGACGGGCTGGCAGAGGATGGGATGGCCCTCCTCGTCGGTCAGCCGCTTCGGGAGATCGTGGACGGTGACGAACGCGCGGGTGACGGGCCACGGATGCGGGTTGAAGACGACGATCGGGGTGCCGACGCCCTCGTTGGTCCAGCCCGCGCCCCATCCCGGCTTGTCGGGCCTGAACGGCGCGTCGCCGATGGTATCGATGTTCCAGCTGATCTGCTGGCAGGCGAAGTTGATCGCGCGGTCGGCGATCGCCTGTGTTTCCCCATGCGTGATCGCCGCGTTGTCGTAAGCGTCGCGGATCGAGCAGCCGCCCATGATGTCATGGAACTGGTTGAAGAGCGTGTTCTTCCACGCGCGCTCGAACTCTTCGGCGGGCCATGCGGTCCCGGCGAGGGCGCGGGAGAGCGAGGTGAGGTTTTCTGCGGCATAGAGCATGCTCTCGCTCTTTCGGTTGTTCTTCTTGATCATCGAGCACGCGCTGTAGCAGCCCTTCGCGTGGAACTGGAGATCCCCGCGCACGACGGGCATCTCACGCCCGCGGACGGCGTCGAAGTATTCGTCCGGCGTGGAGTAGACGTACTCTTCCCCAAGCTCGTCCTCCATCTTCTCGAGCAGCCGGATGGTCGGGCCGCCGCCGTGGTTGCCGACGCCGTAGAAGGCCATCATGTCGTGCTCGGACGCCATATCGCGGACCTTCTCGAAGTTGTCGAAGCATCCGAGGTTGAAATTGTACTGGATCGGGATGCGGTAGGTCGGGACCGACGAGCCGTCCGCGCTCTCCCAGCGGAAGAGGGCGTCGGGGATCTCCGGCTTTTCGTGCGGTCCCGGACGCATGAAGACATAGGCGTCCATCCCGGATTCCGAGAGGATCATCGGGAGGGAGCCGTTGTGACCGAAGGAGTCGACGTTGTACCCGGTCTTTGCCGTTTTGCCGAACTCCCGGCGGAAGAAGCGCTGGGAGACGAGGGCGTGGCGCGCGAAGGATTCGCCGGATGGGATGTTGCAGTCGGGCTGAATGTACCACCCGCCCGTCACGCACCAGCGTCCCTCCTTCACTCGTTCGCGGATCTCGTCGAACATCGCGGGATCGCTGTCGCGCACCCATTCATAATAGGCGGCGCAGGCGGAGGTGAATTTGTAGTCCGGGAATTCCTTCATGCGGTCGAGGGCGGAGCGGAACGTTGCCTTGACTTCGGCGTAGCCCTCGTACCACTGCCAGAGCCATACGGGATCGAGATGCGCGTTTCCGATGAGATGGATTTTGTTCATCCTGTTGTCCTCCGTTTTTCAGAGCTGGATCTTCATGCCGTCGTAGGAGACGCGAAAGCCCTCCCGCGCGGCGATCGGCACGAAATCGTCGTACACGGCGTTCGTGCCGTTGTGGGAAAAGTGATTGCAGACAAAGACGGTACGCTCGTCGGCATAGCCCTCGTCGAGCATCCGGCGTCTCACCTCCGCGTTTTCCTTCAGGCCCATGTGCCCGACGTAGGTGAGCGGGAGGCAGGCGTTCGTGCAGTCGAGGGAGACGAGGTCGAAGTGCGGGCGGGTCTCTTTCCAGTTCTCCCAGACGTCCTCGCGGAAGTAGTGCGTGTCATGGGCATAGAGGACGGCGCGCTCCCCGTCGGAGATGCCGTAGAAGAGCGGTCCCGCGCCGGGGTCGTGGATCGCCGGATAGGGCGTGACGGTGTAGCGTCCGAGGGAGACGGTCTCGAAGGGCTTCATCACCTCGAAGGCCGCCGATCCTTCCCTCTCCGGCTGGGCCAGCACGCCCGCGAGCGCGTCCCGGACCGTTTCGGATCCGCGGAAGGTGATGCGGTAGTCCGGCGGCACATGGGAGAAGCCTGCGCGGAGCATCGAGACATCCGCCGGGTAGAGGTGGTCGCCGTGGGTGTGCGTGATGAGACACTCGCGCACGTTCAGAAGGTCGATTCCGTTCTTGTAGATATGATCGAGGGTGTCGGCGGGAAAATCGATCAGGAGCGCGCCGTCGACGATCGCCTGTGAGCGGGTCCGGAGCGCGCGGCCGCCGATCTGCCGGGCATGCGTACAGCGTTCGCAGCTGCACCAGAGGGCGGGAAATCCCTCCGCCGCCGCGGTCCCGAGGTATTGAAAGAGCATGGATGCCTCCGGATATATCAGATTGTCGGTATGGCTTTATTATAGCATGCCGCGGCGCGTCTTGCAAGCCAATATGCACAAAAAAAGAGAGCAGGAATCGATCCTGCTCCCTGATTTTACTGAAACAGCAGACAGCCCTGCGCCCGGAAATGCTCGATCCGCTCGCGCAGACGGTCCTCGGTCGAATGGGTGAACTCCGCGAGGCACCGGAGACAGAAGAACTCCGTCGCGCCGCGGTTGATCATCTTCTTGTGAATGCCGATTTCGTCGTTTGTGAGGGTCTTGCCGCATTTCATGCACTTCGGCTGCTCGTACGGATTCTCGGACACGGATTATTTCTCAACGAGCGTACCGCGGAAGATGCGGCAGTCGTGGGACTTGATGCCCGTGGAGAGGTGGCCCGTGACGACGCCGGTCTCTTCGCCGGTGAAAATGTCGCGGAACTTGAAGCCGTAGCCAGACGCGACAGTCAGGCCGAGGTCGTAGAATTCGATGTCGCCCCAGCTGTCACGCTCGCCGAAGTTGAAGAACGCGAGGATGTACTCGTTGTTCGCGAGGTGCTTGAAGAAGATCGGGCGGTCGCCGTGACCGAGCATCATCGGAGGACGTGCTTCGGGATCCTGGTTGATGGAGATGAGCTCCTTGTTCTTCAGAAGGTCGAGGTTATAGTCGTCGATCTTCGAGAGGTCGCCGCCGATCATGAGCGGGGACTGGAAGAGGCACCACAGCGCGAAGTGCGTGCGGTATTCGGTGTCGGTGCAGCCGCCGTTCGCGACGTTGCCCTTGCCGTGCATGCCGCAGATC
>CACZSA010000171.1 GCA_902783705.1 uncultured Ruminococcus sp. | reverse complement strand
TCCGTCGCACGAGATCCCGAAGCGGTACCTCGCCACCCTGAACGCCCTGCTCACGGACGAGGACATCGAGGCGCTCGCGGAGCCGTTCGAGCTCGAAGGCTACATGCTCCGCCCGTTCGGCGTGGAGTTCGTCCGGTACGCCCGACCCGCGGGGATCCCCTCGACCGTCGTGCAGTTCACCCTGTACGAGGGCCGCAACCGCGAGATCCGCAAGATCTGCGCGCACTATGGCGTGAAGCTCTCCCGGCTCACCCGCATCGCGATCGGCGAGCTCTCCCTGCGCGGCATCCCGAGCGGCAAATGGCGTCCGCTCACCGACGCAGAACTCGCCTATCTGAAATCCATCTGATTTCTATTCGTTCCAAACGGAGGTTCCCATGTTCCAGATTCAGCCTGTCCGCTCGCGCGAGCTTCAGGAACAGCTTGCCCAAGCTGTCGGCGCGCCGTATTATCCCGACACCTTCGCGTTCTTCGCCGCTGAACTCACCGACGACGCGCAGGCGATCACCGGGATCCTCGGTCTCTGCCAGTTTACATACGCGCCGGGTGAGGCCGTCATCCGCTCCGTCGCCGCAATGCCCGGTTCGGAGGACGACGAGGCGATCATCGTCATGGTCCGCGCGGTCATGTCGTTTCTGAACCACGCGGAGATCCCCTTCGTCTTCATCGAGGAGGATGCTGCGCCCGCCGACCGCATCAAGCGCTGGGGCTTCCGCCCGCTCAAAACGGATCCCGCCGGACGCCTCGGCATCGACCTCGACAAGTTTTACACCGCCGTCCGCCGACACGAGGAACAGGAGGCCGGATCCGATGAAAACGCTTAAAATCGCCGCCGCGCTCGACTCCTTCAAGGGCTCCCTCTCGTCCCGGGAGGCCGGAGAAGCCGTCCGCCGCGGCGTTTTGTCACGCTTCCCGGATGCCGAGGTCACGGTCTGCCCGGTCGGCGACGGAGGCGAGGGCACGGCGGACGCGCTCCTCTCCGCGCTGAACGCCGAGCGCAGGACCGTCACGGTCTCCGACACGCACGGCGATCCGGTGGAGGCGGAATTCGGCCTGTACCGACGCGACGGCGTCCTCACCGCGGTCTTTGACATGGCCTCCTGCTGCGGCCTGCGGTTCGCGAGGGCGCATGGTCTCGACTACCTGCACTCCACGACCCGCGGCGTCGGCGAGATGATTCGGCACGCGGTACGGCTCGGATGCGGGGAGATCGTCGTCGGGCTCGGCGGGAGCGGCACGGGGGACGGCGGGATCGGCGCGCTCTCCTCGCTCGGCGTTCGCTTTGCCGACACAGCCGGACACCCGATCGACGACCCGCGGACCGTCGATCTCGGCACCGTCGGCGCGGCGGATTTCTCCGGCCTCATCCTGCCCGAATCGGTGAAGCTGACCCTGCTCTGCGACACGGGCATCGGACTCACAGGCCCCGGCGGCGCGGTCCGGATGTACGGGCGTCAGAAAGGCGCGCGGGAGGAGGATCTTCCATCTCTCGACGCGGCAATGGAGCGGTATGCGGACATATGCGACCGGACCGTGCGGATGCGGTATTCCCGCATCTCGGGAACCGGTGCGGCGGGCGGGCTCGGCTACGGGCTGACGCTTGCGGGCGGGAAGATCGTCCAGGGCGCGCCGTATGTGCTCCGGGCCGTGGGATTTGAGGATGCGGCGGCCTCGTTCGATCTCGTCGTCACGGGCGAGGGACGCACGGACGGGCAGACGGCGACGGGCAAGCTCCCGATGGCGGTCGCACGCGCGGTGCGTCAGGCAGGAGGCAGTTGTCCGGTCGTGTGCCTCTGCGGGATCGACGACAGCGTCCCCGCGCTCTACGAGGCCGGCATGGACGCGGTATTCGCCCTCGCGGACCGTCCGATGGAGATGGAGGAATCCATCGCGCGCACGGAAGAGCTGCTCGAGAAGGCTGCCTTCAACCTCGCCGGGATCGTCTGCCGGGAAAGGTGACGAAAAAAAAGGGGGCTGTCGCAAAACAGTTCAAAAGTTTTGATCGACCTTTTTCAAAATAGCCGCCGGGGATGCGCACCTCCCCTGTTCTTAGGACAGCGCCCTAATGCCGACTTGGTTTCATCGCAGATGAAACCGGGCAGAGGTCGGAACCCCCAAGACTTCCAAAGAGTTCCTCTTTTTGCTTCTTTGGCATGAAATCTCTGATTTCATGCGCTCCTCAGATAAAGGAGAAAAAGAAGAACGGAATGAT
>CACZSA010000170.1 GCA_902783705.1 uncultured Ruminococcus sp. | reverse complement strand
GTGCTGGTACCGATGATGACCTGCCCGGCGGGCTTGGAGCTTCCGCATCCGGTGAGCGCCAGCGCGGAGAGCATGAGAACAGCCAGCGCGAAGCTGATTATTCTACTGTGCAGTTTCATGGTATTTCATCCTCCATTGATTTTTTGGACCGTCCGGTTTCCGTCCCGCGTTCCGCGAAGTACGGGAGGGGCGGTCCGATACGGTTATTTTTAAAAACGCATCCGCACATTGACGCGCTTTCAAAAATCAGATTCATGAACCGCCGCGGCTCCGCGAAATGAAAGGCACGCGGACGGCAAGTTCATATTTATAATATATTATACCAAGAAATCGCCTGAAAGTCAATATATAATTCAAGATATTTTCATCGAGAGTGAAAATTTTGTCACCGGGACGACACATTGGGCACACAGGGGGATGCGTTCTGCACTTTTTGACGGAAGGACGCCCCGATCCTGCAAAAATCAGAAGAATTCAATGCGTTTCCGCGAGGTAAATCGACACCCGCGACTGGATTTTCGACGCGCATTCCTCCGCCGATCCGACGCCTCCGAGGAAGGCGGTGATCTCCTCGCGGAGGATCGACCAGACGGAGAAGTTCCAGCGGTCGAGCAGTGTTTCGCCCGCCGTGTCGAGGATCTCCTCCATCCGCGCGGCGTCCTCGGGCTGCATGGTGTACAGCACGCCGGGATATTTAAGGTCTGCCTCGGTGAATTCGGTCGTCTGCCCCGGCACGAACATCGGCGTGGGGTGCTGTCCGAAATAGTTGATCTGCCCGTGTCCGAAGTACGGCTCGCACATCCCGAAAAGAGCGTCAGCGAGGCGAGGAGGACCGCCGTGATCCTGTACAGCTTCTTCATTTCCGGCTCCTTGGTTTATGTCATTTTTCTTTTATCTATATTTTACCACGTTTTCTTATCACCGTCAACAGCCAAACGGTCAAAAGAAATAAAAATACAAAATCCGGGAATGTTTTTTCGTGTATTTCGGGGATTCGCGCGAAATTGCGCCGGGGTGCTTGACAAGCTCCGCCGCGCGTGGTACAATATGCATGATTATGCAAGAGATAGAGGCGCGCCGCGCCAAAAGTACCGCGAATCCGGGCTGACCGAGCCCCGCGGGAAAGGGACCGGCGCCGAAGCGGACGCATCCACGGTCGGGGCGTTTCGCTGGCACGGCGGAGAACATCCGTCCTGCTGTCGCACGGATCCGCACCGGGATCCTGCGGAGGGCTATCGGCATCCGAACGGGTGAGATAGCGCTTTCCGCTGTCTCCTTTTTTATTTCCGAAATTCCACGGAGGTTCACGTTCATGAAAAATACCGTCTTCACCGGAGCTGCTACCGCACTCGTCACCCCCCTCACGAAGGACGGGGTGGACTACAACGCCTTCGCCGACCTCATCGAATGGCAGATCGCCGAAGGGATCGACGCGCTCGTCATCGCCGGGACCACGGGCGAGGGCTCGACCCTCTCCGACGAGGAACACCGGGCCGTTCTGAAATTCTCAGCGGAGCAGATCCGCGGGCGCGTGCCCATGATCGCCGGGACCGGCTCAAACGACACCGCCTACGCGATCGATCTGACGAAATACGCCTGCGAGGTCGGGTGCGACGCCATGCTCCTCGTCACGCCGTACTACAACAAGGCGACCCAGAAGGGCCTCGTCGCGTCCTTCACGGCGATCGCCGACGAATCGACAAGGCCCTGCATCCCCTACAACGTCCCCAGCCGCACCGGATGCAACCTCCTGCCCCCCGCCGCGTCGACCCTCGCCGATCACCCGAACATCGTCGGCGTCAAGGAGGCGAGCGGGAACATCTCCCAGATCGCCGAGCTCGCCGCCCTCTGCGGTGACCGCCTCGACATCTACTCCGGCAACGACGACCAGATCGTCCCGATCCTCTCCCTCGGCGGCCTCGGCGTGATCTCCGTCCTCTCGAATCTCCTTCCGAAGGAGACCTCCCGCATGTGCCATCTCTTCCTCGAAGGCGACGTGAAGGCCGCGCGGGAAATGCAGCTCCGTTATCTCCCGCTCATCAACGCGCTCTTCTGCGAGGTCAACCCGATCCCCGTCAAGGCCGCGATGAGCCGGATGGGATTCGGCGAGAACTGCCTCCGCCTGCCGCTCACCCCGATGGAGGAGGAGCACGAGGAAAAGCTCGTCGCCCTGATGCGGGAAGCGGGCGTTCCCATGGTGAGGTGACGGCATGAAGATCCTTGTGAGCGGTCTCGGCGGACACATGGGCGCGGAAGTGGCCCGCCTCGCCGAAGCCGGATACCGCGGCACCTCCCTCCTCGGCGGGATCGATCCGTTTGCGGAGAACGCCGCCGTCCCCTGCGCGAAATCGTTTGAAGAGGCAGAGACGCTCTTCGCCGACGCGCTGGATGAGCGGCCCTGCGTCGTCGATTTCAGCCATCACACCGCCACCCCGGACGTGCTCGCGTTTGCCGTGAAGCACCGCCTCCCCGTCGTCCTCGCCACCACCGGGCAGACGGAGGAAGAGCTCGCCGGGATCCCCGGAGCCGCGGAGAAGATCCCCCTCTTCCGCTCGGCGAACATGTCCCTCGGCATCGCGCTCCTCGTGGAGCTTGCAAAGCAGACGGCGGCGGCGTTCCCGGACGCGGAGATCGAGATCGTCGAGGCGCATCACGACCGCAAGCTCGACGCGCCGAGCGGGACCGCCCTCATGCTGGCGGAGGCCATCCGCGAGGTCCGGCCCTCGGCGACCGTGCATCCGGGCCGCTCCGGCTACGGGAAGCGCACTCCCGACGAGATCGGCATCCACGCCATCCGCATGGGGAACATCGTCGGGGAGCACGAGGTCATGATCGGCACGCCGAACCAGACGATCACCCTCCGGCATGAGGCCCACAGCCGCGCCCTGTTCGCGGAGGGAGCCCTCGCCGCCGCGGCCTATCTCGAAAACAAGCCCGCGGGACTGTATGACATGAACCGCATGATCCATGACCGGTGATCCCGGAGAAAGAGGAATACATTCATGAAAATCGCCATCTACGGCTACGGAAATCTCGGACGCGGCGTGGAATGCGCCGTCACGGCGGCACCGGACGCGGAGCTGGTCGGCATCTTCACCCGCCGCGATCCCGCATCCGTCCATCCGCACACCGCCGTCCCGGTCTGCCCCGCCGACGAAATCCTTCAATATAAAGATCAGATCGACGTGCTCATCATCTGCGGCGGCAGCGCGACCGACCTGCCCGCGATGACCCCCACCCTCGCCGCCGACTTCAACGTCGTCGACAGCTTCGACACCCACGCCTCGATCCCGGACCACTTCGCGAACGTGGACAAGGCGGCGTCGGAGAGCGGACACATCGCCCTCATCTCCGCCGGATGGGACCCGGGCATGTTCTCGCTGAACCGCCTCTACGCCTCCTCGATCCTCCCGGACGGCGCGGACTACACCTTCTGGGGACGCGGCGTGAGTCAGGGACACTCCGACGCCATCCGCCGCATCGAAGGCGTGAAGGACGCGCGGCAGTACACCGTTCCCGTGCCGGAAGCCCTCGCGAAGGTGCGCGCCGGGGAGAATCCGACCCTCACCGTCCGCGAGAAGCACACCCGCGAATGCTACGTCGTCGCCGAGGAGGGCGCGGACCTCGCTCGCATCGAACGCGAGATCAAGACCATGCCGCACTACTTTGACGAGTACGACACGACCGTGACCTTCATCACCGAGGAAGAGCTCCTGCGCGACCACCGCGGGATCCCGCACGGCGGCAGCGTCATCCGCACCGGCAAGACCGGATGGAACGGCGAGAACACGCACGTCATCGAATACTCCCTCAAGCTCGACTCCAACCCGGAGTTCACGGCCTCCGTCCTCGTCGCCTTCACGCGCGCGATGAACCGGATGCACGGCCGCGGCGTCACGGGATGCAAGACGGTCTTCGACGTCGCGCCCGCCGATCTCTCCGCGCTCACCCCGGAAGAGCTCCGCGCGAAGATGCTTTGAGATTTCCTTCATAAATATATAGGAAGACGGAATCGGCCCAACCGCCGATTTTCGTTTTTCATGTTGCACTTTCCGCCGGATTGTGCTATAATGCTCACAGAAAAAAGACGAATCCTCAGGAGGAACCTATCATGGCTGGCATCGGCACCAAATGCGTACAGGCCGGATATACGCCGAAGAACGGCGAGCCCCGGCAGATCCCGATCATCGAAAGCACCACGTTCAAATATGACACCGGAGACGCGATGGGCGCGCTCTTCGACCTCGAGGCGAGCGGCTACTTCTATTCCCGCCTCCAGAACCCCACCTGTGACCTCGTCGCCGCGAAGATCGCCGCGCTCGAAGGAGGCACCGCCGCGATGCTGACCTCCGCCGGGATGGCCGCGAACTTCCTCGCCGCGTTCAACATCGCCTCCGCCGGGGACCACATCGTCTCCTGCTCCGCGATCTACGGCGGGACCTACAACCTCTTCGCCGTCACGATGAAGCGCATGGGCATCTCGACGACCTTCGTCTCCCCGGACTGCACCGAGGAGGAGCTCGAGGCCGCCTTCACGCCCGAGACGAAGCTCGTCTTCGGCGAGACCGTCGCAAACCCGGCCCTGAACGTGCTGGACATTGAGAAATTCGCGAACGCGGCGCACCGTCACGGCGTCCCGCTCATCGTCGACAACACCTTCCCGACTCCGGTCAACTGCCGTCCCTTCGAATGGGGCGCGGACATCGTCACCCACTCCACGACGAAGTACATGGACGGGCACGGCTCGGCGGTCGGCGGCGCGATCGTGGACTCCGGCAAGTTCGACTGGATGGCCCACGCGGAGAAATTCCCCGGCCTCTGCACGCCCGACGAGAGCTACCACGGCATCACCTACGCCGAGAAATTCGGTCAGGGCGGCGCGTTCATCACAAAGGCCACAGCCCAGCTCATGCGCGACCTCGGCGTGACGCCCTCTCCGATGAGCGCCTACCTGCTCAACCTCGGTCTCGAGAGCCTGCACGTCCGCATGGCCCGCCACTGCTCCTCCGCGCAGAAGATCGCCGAATTCCTGGAAGCCGACGAGCGGATCGCGTGGGTCAACTACCCGGGCCTTCCCTCCTCGAAGGATCACGCGCTTGCTGAAAAGTATCTCCCGAACGGCTCCTGCGGCGTCATCAGCTTCGGCGTGAAGGGCGGACGCGAGGCAGCCGGACGGTTCATGGAAGCCCTGCGCCTCGTCGCCATCGAGACCCACGTTGCCGACGCGCGCTCCTGCTGCCTGCATCCCGCCACGACGACCCACCGCCAGATGAACGACGACGAGCTTCTCGCCGCGGGCGTATCCGCCGATCTGGTCCGCCTCTCCGTGGGCCTCGAGGATGCGGACGACCTCATCGCCGACATCTCCTCTGCCCTCGCCGCAGCCGCAAAATAATCCGTATTCACCGGAGGTACCCCATGCCCATCAAGATTCCGAACGATCTTCCCGCCGTCCAGACCCTCGCCGACGAGAACATCTTCGCCATGACGGAGACCCGCGCCATCACGCAGGATATCCGTCCGCTGCGCATCCTTCTGCTCAATCTCATGCCGAAGAAGATCGAGACCGAGACTCAGCTCTGCCGCGTCCTCGGGAACACCCCCCTGCAGATCGAGCTGACCCTCATCCGGACCGCGTCCCATGTGGCGGCGAACACCGCGATGGATCACCTGCTCGCGTTCTACAAGACCTTCGACGACGTATGCGGGGAGAATTTCGACGGTCTCATCATCACGGGCGCGCCGGTGGAGCAGATGGAGTTCGAGGAGGTCGACTACTGGGAGGAGCTGTGCCGGATCATGGCATGGAGCGAGGAGCACGTCCACTCCGTCATGCATATCTGCTGGGGCGCGCAGGCCGGGCTGTACTACCACTACGGCATCGGAAAGGAGCCGCTTCCGGAAAAGCTCTTCGGCGTCTTCCCGCACCGGGCCGATTATCCGCGGTCCATGCTCCTGCGGGGATTCGACGACGTGTTCTACGTCCCGCACTCCCGCCACACGACGGTGAACCGCGCGGCGATCGAGGCCTGCCCGGATCTGCGGATCCTCGCGTCCTCCGCGAAGGCCGGCGTCCACGTCGTCTATGCGCAGAAAAAGCGGCAGTTCTTCGTCATGGGGCACGCGGAATACGATCCCCTAACCCTCGACGCGGAATACCGCCGGGACGTCGCGGCCGGTCTCCCGATCCATGTGCCGGAGAACTACTACGAGGACGACGATCCGTCGAAGCCCCCGATCGTGAACTGGCGCGCGCACGGGAATCTCCTCTACACGAACTGGCTGAACTATTTCGTCTACCAGTCGACGCCCTACGACCTCAAGAATCTCTCCGACGCGAAAAACCGGACGGACGAATAGTTCCGAAATTTGAATTTTTCCCGATTGTTTCCTGTTTTATTTCCATTTTATTCACCCATTTGAAACAATCACATGCTATAATCAATTCCGCACACGGGTTCCATCCGCTGCATATTCTGACGATGGAACCCCTGTTCATCACTTTGGAGGATCGGATCCCAACCCATCATGGCTATGTTTGAAAAGCTGACGGAGGTCGGCAAGGCCTTCCGTCTCCCGGGCACCTTTTATGCCTACGACACCATCAAGAACGGAAACATCAACTCGACCTACAAGGTCACCTGCCGCGAACCGGACGGACACCTGAAGTCCTACATCATCCAGAAGATCAACACGAACGTCTTCAAAAACCCGGAAGAGATCATGGAAAACATCGACCGGGTCACGACCCATATCCGGGAACACTACCCGAACGAGGTCTCCCTGCACTTCCACCACACAGCGGAAGGAAAGAACTACCTCTACGACGAGGACGACTCCTTCTGGCGCGTGATGAACTACGTCGACTCCATCACGTTCAACACCTGTGACGAGCTCCCCGTGATCTCCGCGACCGGCGAGGCGTTCGGTCACTTCCAGAACCAGCTCTCCGATTTCGACGGGTCCGTGCTGCATGAGACGATCCCGGATTTCCACAACACGCACAAGCGGCTCGACCGCCTCTTCGACGACGTTGCGGAGAACAAGCTTGGGCGCAACGACGCGGCGATGGAGGAAATCGAGACGATCTCCGCCTACCGCTACAAGGCCGGCGTGCTCAGCGAACGCTACGCGAACGGCGACTTCCCGGTCCGCGTGACGCACAACGACACCAAGTCCAACAACGTCCTCTTCGACCGCTTCACCAAGCGTCCGCTCGTGGTCATCGACCTCGACACGGTCATGCCCGGCATGGCGATGTACGATTTCGGCGACGCGGTGCGCTTC
>CACZSA010000169.1 GCA_902783705.1 uncultured Ruminococcus sp. | reverse complement strand
TCCTGTCCGCGTCCCCAGCGGGGATCCCGGAAGATGTTGATGTTCGGCGTCCAGTAGGTCAGGCCCTTGTAGATGTCGCGGTCGCCCCATTCGACGCTCTTGTTGTACTTGGCGCGTCCCTCGGTGGAGACCGCGTCGCCGACCGTTTCGATGAGGTCGGGATCGAAGGTGGAGGCCAGCGCGATGGCGTGCGGGAAGACGGTCGCCATACCGGACCGCGCGACGCCGTGCGAGGCTTCGTTCCACCAGTTGTACTCGCGGATGCCGAGACGCTCGATCGCGGGAGACGCGTAGAGCAGCTGGGAGATCTTCTCCTCGACGGTCATCTCGCCGACGATCTGCCGGGCGCGCTCTTTGGCTTTTTGCATGTTCATATCGGTTTACCTCGTGTGTCAGAGTCTTGTATTTGGGTTCGGAGGTCATTCGTTCAGTTTCTTCGGCAGGATCAGCGCTCCCGCGACGGCGAAGATGATGCACACCGCCGCGACGACGATGCCGGGGACGGGATTCGCGCTGCGGACCGGGGAGGCGTTCGAGGTCTGCGGGACGGCGGTCACATCGGTTTTCGCGGGCTCCGGGACGGGGGCGTTCTTCGCCGCGCGCGCCATGGATTCGTAGTTTGTGAGCGCGTCCTTTTCGCTCTCGTCGTGGACAATCTCCTCCATGACGATGTTCTTGATCTCCGGATCGGTCGAGCAGACGACGACCTCGGAGATCTGGCAGCAGCCCGAGGCGCAGGAGGCGTTGCGGAACCGGATGAAGCGGTAGGGCTCCGTGTCCTCGACGGCGGCAGCGAAGTAGGTGAAGTCGACGTCCTCGAAGAAGCTCTCGTCGCCGGTCAGGATGTCGACCCAGTCGGAGCCGTTCTTCGAGCCCTGGACCTTCCATTCGTCGGGATTGCGCCCGTGATAGGCGGAGTTGTCGTTTGCCGTCGCCATGATGACACCGTCGATGACCGTCGCGGATTTGAGGCGGACGATCGATTTCATCGGGAAGGTCGAGGTGCAGAATTTCGTCCCGACGTTTCCGTCCCAGATATTCTCCGCGCCTTCGTTGTGGTTGCCCGGCGTCCCTTCGCGGAACATGTAGCTTGTGATCGGGGTGCGGTTGATCGCGGCGGCGGCGGCTTCAAGGGTCTCGTACCCCTCACCGGAGCTCAATCCGCCTCCCGATTTCAGGGTGACGTAGGTCCAGGAGGCGCTGTCCGTGTCGCATTCGCCGATCTCGTCGGACCAGTTGAAGCGGTAGTCGAGGAAGCCTTCGGGGTTCGCGTCGTTGTACTGGAAGTCGACGAGGACCTGTCCGCCGGCCTTGAGCTCGGCCATGGAGGGGACGTATTTGTATTCGATGACCGCGTGTCCGTCGATATCGAAGGAGAAGGCCATTTCATAGTCGCGCGGGCCGTCGCCGTTCATCGCGTAGACGGATTTTCCGAGGGCGGGGGTGAGGGCGGAGCGCATCTGCCCGGGCGTCCACGTGGGTCCGAAGATCTCCGCCTCGTCAATGTAGAGATAGACACAGTCGTTGAGCTCGCTGCCGGGCTCGGCGTCGAAGGTGAAGTCGTTGTCGATCAGCTCGAAGAGGAAGTAGAGCGCCTCCTCGTCCCAGAGCACGGAGACGTATGCGAGAGAGTTCGGCTGTCTTGTCCCCTCCCCGCCCGTGCGCCATCCGATCTTCTGGCGGTCGGCCTTCTTCCAGACGGGGTCGATCTCCCCGTCGATCCACGGCGTTCCGTAGTAGACGTTCATCTTCTCGCCGATGGAGAAGACGGGGATGGCGGTGAGGAGCAGGAGCAGAACGGCGAGGATCGCCGCCGAGAGACGTTTCATGCGGGTATGTTTTCCTTTCGGTCCATTATTCAAAAGTTGCCATTCATATTATATAAACTTTCTTCACCCATGTCAAGGTTTTTTGTATGAATTCGTCCGAACCCTTGCTTTTTTTCACGGAAAGCGGTATAATGAAGAAAAATCCGCGCACCTGAGGTGAATGCCATGACCGAACGCGCCCTCTCCTACGGTCCCCTGCCCGCGCACAGGCTCGATTACTATCCTGCCGAGCGCCCCGACGCCTCCCCGCTCTTCGTATTCTTCCACGGAGGAGGACTTGAGAGCGGCGACCGGGGCAGCGGCTCCGATCCCGTTTTCACAGAGCTCGCCCGGCGCGGCATCAGCGTCGCCACCGCCGATTACCGGATGTATCCCGCGGCGCACTTTCCCGATTTCGTCACGGACGCCGCACGGTGCGCCGCCTGGTGCAAGGAGCACCTCCCGCACCGGGGACTGGTCGTCGGCGGATCGAGCGCGGGGGGATACCTCTCGATGATGCTCGCCCTCGCCGGGGAATACCTCGCCGTCTGGGGGATCGACAGCGGGGACAGGCGGCAGATCGCCGGGTATTTCTGCGACAGCGGGCAGCCGACGGTCCACTTCAACATTCTGCGCGAACGCGGGCTCGACACCCGGCTGATCCGCGTCGACGAGGCTGCGCCGCTCTGGCACGTGATGCCCGTCGCCGATCCCGACAAGCTCCCGCGCGTCGCCCTGATCGTCGCGGACAACGACATGGAGAACCGGCTCGAGCAGAACCGGCTCCTGCGCCGCACGATGCTCCACCTCGGATGGCCTGCGGAAAAGGTCCCCTTCACGCTCATGGAGGGTTACGGTCACACCGGATACAACTATGCCGCCCGCGCCGACGGATCGCTCGTCTATCCCCCGATGATCGAGGAATTCGTGCGCGCGTCGTGCTCCGCGGCGGAAGAATAAGCAAGGGAGGACGCCATGCAGTTTCGTCAGATCATTCAGAAATACGGTCTCGGAATGCTCCTATCCCCGCCCGAACCCGTCCTCGGCGGATTCCTGCACACCACCTACCGTCTCGACACCGCCGAAGGCTCCTTTGCCGTGAAGGTGCTCAATCCCGTCGTCATGGCGCGTCCGGAGGCGTACGGCAATATGCTCCGGTCCGAGCGGATCGCCCAGGCCTTCTCCGCCGTGATCCCGGCAGTACGGGCGATCGAGGCGGACGGCTCGCCGATCGTGAAGATCGGGAACGAATACGCGATGCTCTATCCGTGGATCTCCGCCAAGCCCCTCTTCCCGCCGAAGCTGACTCCTCGTCACACCGCCGCTGCGGGAGATCTGCTCGGGAAGATCCACGCCTACGCCCTCGAAGCGGAGGAATCCCCCGCGCACGATGCCGCGCCGAACGACTGGGACGCCCTCGTCTCCCTCGCCGAAGAGCGCGACGCGGACGCCGTCTGGCTGCCGGGCCTCCGGGACGCGCACGCCGCCCTCATTGCGATGGAGAAGGAGGCCGCGGACGCTGCAAGGGTCCCGGGACGGGAGAAGGTCGCCGGGCACGGGGATTTCGATCCGAAGAACGTGCTCTGGGACGGGCTCGATCCCACCGTCATCGACTGGGAGGCTGCGGGACCCGTCGATCCGGACGCCGAGCTTCTCGACGCGCTCCTCTCGTGGGCCGACGACGGTCGCGGTTCCCTCTCAGAGGAAGCCGGGATGAGCCTGCTCACGGCCTACCGCGCGCACCGGGATCCGGGGAACGCCGACTGGGACGCCCTCTGCGCCGCCTCCGCGAAGGGTCCGCTCGACTGGCTCGCCTACAACATCCGCCGCGCCGCCGGGGTCGAGGCCTCGGACGACACGGAGCGGCACGTCGGCGAATCGGAGGTGCAGAAGACCCTGCGCGCGCTGGCGAGACGTCCCGAGGAGATCGACCTGATCCGCAGATGGCTGGAGGCGTGAGATGCCCTCGAGAATCCTGCACCTCGCCGTCTCCTCCCTGCTCGAAAAAGAATTCGATTTCCGCGACCGGAACCGCCTGCACATCGGGGCGGTCATGCCGGACGCCTGTGCGAGCCGCGCGGGGCATTTCCGCGTGGACTATGCGGACGGGCGGCGCACCTATTCCCTCTCCGCCTTTCGCGCGCGGTACGGGGACCGTCTCCTCGCGGACGAGCTCTGTCTCGGGTATTACCTCCACCTCGCCGAGGACATGATCCAGCGCGGGATGCTCTACGGCGAGCGCGGGTATGTGCCGACCGAGGAGAACGTCCGCCGCCTGCACCGGGACTATACGAACCTCAACCCGTGGGTCATCCGGAAATACGGGCTCGCGGACGACGTGCGGCTCCCCGATGGATGGGAGGACGAACCCATCGCGCGGGCGTTTCCCTTCCGGCTGCCGGAATTCCTCGACGAGATGCGGGGCGACTTTGCGGTCCCGGAATACGACGGGCCCTATGCGGTCTTCACCCCGGATTTCGCGGACGAATTCATCCGCCGCGCCGCAGAGGCGATGGTCCGGGAGATCGATGCGCTCCGGCACGGGGAGACGACGATCGACGAGGAAGCCTTCGCATGGGGGAAGATGAAGTAAAGCGAAATACAGCGAAAGGACCGATCGACCCGGTCCTTTTTATCATTTTCTCTAAAAAAATCATGAATACCCCTTGACACACAATACTATGCATGGTATAATATACCGCGAAAGGAGGTATGATATGGACATTCAGATGAAGCGCGGACTTCTCGAAGCGGCAGTCCTCTCCGCGATCCGGGACCGGGATTCGTGGGGATACCAGATCATCAAGGACATGCGGCCCTATGTGGAGATCTCCGAATCGACTCTTTACCCCATTCTCCGGCGTCTTGAGGCGTCGGGGTGCCTCACCGTCCGGACAGAGGAATTCGGCGGGCGGCTGCGGAAATACTATCACATCCTGCCGGCGGGGCGCGAACGCCTCCATGCCTTCCGCGAGGACTGGAAGGAAGTGCTCGCCGTATATTCATTTATCGTGAGGGAGGAGGAAACACCATGACGAAAGCGGACTTTCTGAACGCGCTCGCGGTGCGGCTCTCGTCGCTGTCCGAGATTGACGTCGCCCGCTCGCTGGATTATTATGAAGAGATGATCGACGACCGCATGGACGACGGCATGACGGAGGAGGAGGCGGTCGCGGCTGCCGGATCACCGGAGGACGCGGCGCGGGAGATCCTTCTGAACATTCCGATCCCGCCGCCGTCTCCCGCTCCGGTGAAGCGGAAGAAGAACGGGAAACGGATCCTTCTGCTCCTCCTCGCCTCGCCGCTGCTGATCGTATATTTCGCCCTGCTGCTCTGCCTGTTTGTCGTGCTGTGGTGCGTGCCGCTCGTGCTCTGGACGCTCTTCGTCTCGTCAATCGCCCTGGCTGTGGGAGGCGGGATCGCGTGCGCCGCTTCCTTTATGGAAGG
>CACZSA010000168.1 GCA_902783705.1 uncultured Ruminococcus sp. | reverse complement strand
GCTCCTCCCTCTCCTTTGGGGCCGGGAAAGTCCAGAGAGGGCCCGGCCCGAGGGTCCTCTCTGGTCCCGTCCGGAAGGACAAAAAAGTGATGGATTTGCAAGATCCCAAATCCGCAAGCGTCAGCGCGCAAGCAACAGAAAGGGGAACGGATTGCCACGGGCTTCGCCCTCGCAATGACACTCGTTTATGCGGCATGCTGAAATCAAATGCATTTGTATCTTTTGTGGCAGAGAAGCTACACGATATTATCGTTCCGCGAGCTTGCCGAAGGTGAGCTCGCCTTTTGTCTCCGGGCACCGCCCGGCGCAGGCGGCAGTTGAGGCTACGCCTCGCTCCGCCGACACACCATTCTGTGCGCGCAGAACGCGCAGGGATCATACCCCGTCACGTTCGTCGGCCGCGCCTCCGCCGATCCGGACCGCATCCTCCCCGCGATCTCCCCGATCACCCGCTCGACCTGCTCGCAGATCTCCCCGAACTCCTCGAGCGTCGCGAGGGCCGCGGACTTGCTCTTGCCCTGAAGCGACCCGTCCTTCCCCTCCTTCACGGGCACGTAGACGCCGGAGAGCTCCCGGTCCATCGCGCGGAGCGCCTCCTCGTCGTCGAGCCATACCCCGACCCGCTCGATCTGATCCTCCGCGAGCGAGGCCGCTTCCTCCGCCGTCACCAGATGATCCGACTTCGCGGGCTGCGGCTTCACCGTGAAGTACACCGCCCCCGCCGGGATCCGCTCGTATTCCCGTCCCCGCGCCCCTTCGTCCGGCATCCCGTTCTTCCAGACCGCGAAGAGGTAGAGCAGCGCCTGCACGTCCAGGCCGCGGGCCACGCGCTCGAGATTGAACGACTTCGATCCCGTCTTGTAGTCCACGATCCGCAGGTATTCCCGATCCCCCGACCGCCAGACGTCCACGCGGTCCGCGACGCCGTCGAGGGTCACGCGCGCGCCGTCCGGGGTGCGGATCACGATCGGGGAGGCGGAGTGCGGCTGGGAGAGCCCGATCGGCATCTCGAACGCCGCCGGAAGGAAGCGGCTCTGCGCCATCTCCTTCGAGATCGCCCGCAGGAAGACCAGCACGTGCCGCTCGAGCCGCCGGAAGAGATATACGAGCCGTCCGTCCGAGGCGAGATCCCCGCCCGTCGCCCGCGCAAGCTCCTCCATGTACTCCCCGATGATCCGGGAGGCTTCGGCCCGCATTTCCTCCTCGGAGACCTCCCCGCCCGTCGGCGTATGCTCCGAGAAATACCGCTCGAGGACCGTGTGCACGAAGTTCCCGACGTCCGCGGCGGTGATCCGGGCCTCGGCGGGCTCCTCGATCTTCACCCGATAGCGGCAGGCGTACCGGAACGGGCAGGTGAGGAAGGTGTCGATCCGCGTCTGCGAGAGGCGCATCCTGTCCGACGGCGCCGACTGCGCGCGCGCGATCCGGTCGGCAATGCCCGTGAGCGGCACGCGCGTCCCCTCCCCCTCCCCCGCCGCCGCGCGGAGAATCGCCTGATCCGCCTCCCCCGGGCGGCGCGAGAGCAGATACTCGGCGGTCGCGGGGTGATAGAGGATCTCCGAGAGCGGCAGGTCGCTGAAATTCCGCTCCTTCGGAAGACCCGAGGCGTCGAGGATGTCCCCGATCCGGCGCGCGCCCTCGGAGAGCGTCTTCCCGCCGTCCATGGGCGCGAGGAGGAGGAGCTTCTCGGAGGCCGACGCGGCGGTGCGGTAGAACATGAACGCCTCGCGCGCCGACTGCATCGCGGTGTCCGGCCCGCCGATCGGAAGGCCGATCGATTCGAGGAGCTGCTTGTCGCGGTCGTCGAAGAAGGACGGGCCGTCGCTCACCGAGCCGGGGAACTCGCCGTCCGTCGTGCCGAGCATGATGACGCAGCGCGCCTCGTCGTAGCGGACTCCCGACGCGCTGCCGAGGACCACCTCGTCCTGCCCCGTCGGGATCGTCCCGGCGTCGAGGGCGGCGGCTGCCCGGGCAAACAGTCCGGCGAAGCGTCCGCTGTCGAGATGCGTGTCCTCGAGCAGCTCGACCATCGAATCGAGGATCCGGCACACGGCGTCCCAGCTCGATTCCGCGCGCATGGCGTCCGCCGGGAGACCCGAGGCGCGGCAGGCGTCCCCGAGGTCCGTGAGCCGCGCGGCGAGACCGTATTCCTCCGCCAGCGCGACGATCCCCTCGGCAATCTCACGCACCGGGGCGGGACCCTCCGAGAAGACCGAGAGGAAGCGCGCGAGCGGCGGGATCACGCGGTCCCGGACGGCGTTGGCCTCGTCGAGAAGGGCGCGGCCCGCGGGGGTGATCTCGGCGCGGTACCCGGCGGGGTTCATCGTCCAGGGGGCGGAGGCGGTGAAGAGGCGGCGTCCGCGGATGTTCCAGACGGCGGTGTACTGCTCGAAGGCGTCCTCGGCAAAGGCGGAGAACGAAGAGGCGTTGTCCCCCCCGTCCGTCCCGACGGCGTCGCCCGCCGGGGTCAGGCCCGTCTTGATGAGGCGGAGGACGTCGCGCCGCTGCCAGCCGTTCGCCTCCACGGAGAGGGCCGCGAGGACAAAGCGCACGGCGGGGGAGTGCGAGACGGCGGTCGATTCGGAGAGGAAGCAGGGGATCCCGTGCGCGCGGAGGACGGCGTCGGTGATGCCCGCGCGGGTGTCGATGTTCCGGGCGACGACGGCGATCTGGCGGCAGGCGTACCCCTCGCGCAGAAGGCGGTCGATCGCGGACGCGCACGCCTCGGCCTCGTCCCAGAGGTCGGCGCAGCAGAGGATCGAGACGCGGTCACGTTCCTCCTCGGGCAGTTCCGGGAAGGGCGTTTTCAGATTGCGGGCGTAGCGGAAGAGGTTCTCTTCGACGCGGGCGAGGAGGGGGGCGGATCGGTGGCGGAGATTCTCCCCGAGGACGACCCGCTCATACGGGATCGAAGCCCGGTTCGCGAGTCGCACGGCGGTCTTGTAGAACGCCCGGACCTCGGCGAACTGGTCCTCGTCGCCGGAGAGGGCGTCGGCGGGCGGGCAGGCAAAGGTCACCCACGCCTCGTCGGCCTGACGGAAGAGGAGGTCGAGGATCGTCTCCTGCGGCGCGGTGAGGGAGAAGAACGAATCGACAAAAACCGCCTTGCCGCGGAAATACGGATGGGACTTCAGGGCGGCGATGAGGCGGTGGGGCAGGTCCCCCCGGTCGACGGCGCCCTTCTGCGCGGGGGCATGGAGGAGCTCTTCGTAGGCGGCATAGACGAGGACCGCGTCGCGCATCCGGCTGACGAGATCCCCGGCGGAATCCTCGCCCTCGCCGCGCAGCTCTTCGAGGCGGGAGAGGACCCGGGCGGCGTCCGCGGGGGAGAGGGAGGCGGCCTTGAAATCGTCGACCGCGCGCATGAGCTTCGGGAGGGAGCGGTCCTCGCGCGCGCCGCCGTCGCCGCCGCCATAGACCGTGAGCGCGTCCCGGACGGAGAGCATGGCGCGCCAGACAAGAAGGGTGCGGGACCCTTCGTCGAGGATCGAATCCGCCAGCCCGCCGTACTCGCGGAAGACGGAGTTGGCGAGGCGGGTGAAGTTGGTGATCTCGAGGCGCAGATTGGCGGACGCGGGGAGGAGGGCGGCCATCTTGGTCTCCCACGCGACGGTCTGCTGCTCCGGGACAAGGAGGACGACGGGGCGGGAGGAGGCGGCAATTTCCCGCGCGATCTCCTGCGCGATGCGGGAGGTCTTGCCCGACCCCGCGCGGCCGAGAATGAAGTGAAGCATGAGGCCCTCCTTAAACAAATTGCAGATTAAGCGAATTGCGGATTATGAATTTGGAACCCTTCCTTGTATTTGCGCGCTGGCGCTTGCGGGCGGGGAGCCCCCGCGGGCAAAAGGCGAGCTCACCTTCGGCAAGCTCGCGGTTGCAGTTGTGTTTCGCTCTGCGCGCT
>CACZSA010000167.1 GCA_902783705.1 uncultured Ruminococcus sp. | reverse complement strand
TTTTTGTCCTTCCGGACGGGACCAGAGAGGACCCTCGGGTCGGGCCCTCTCTGGACTTTCCCGGCCCCAAAGGAGAGGGAGGAGCGCTCTCCCCTCGGTTTCAGCAAAGCTGAAACCGGTTGGAATCCTCCTCTACCCCCTCGGGTACAACCTCATGTATATCTCGGCAGCGTTGTTCAATGTGGGCTAAGCGTGTGTCATACAAGGATTACAGGGGCCGTTCCCAGTTAGGCGAGCTGTAAGTTTTGCGATACGCTCAACGCCGGGATGTTTGGTTTGTTCGTGTCAGTCCTCCACTCAATGAAGGTGCAATGCGTTCGTGTCCGGCCTTGTAATTCCATGAAATCCGTGAAACGGATTTCCACCGCACTTCTTACTTATTCCTTCTTACTTATTACTTCATCTGTATCATTCATCATTCTTAATTCGTAATTCAAATTCTCTCTCCCACAAAGGGTCTGCATACAGCCATGAACTTCGACATCATCATCATCGGCGCGGGGCATGCGGGCGTGGAGGCGGCGCTGGCTTCCGCGCGGACCGGGCTCTCCACCGCGCTCTTCACCCTCTCCCTCGACGCCGTCGCGAACATGCCCTGCAATCCCTCCGTCGGCGGGACCGGGAAGGGGCACCTCGTCTTTGAGATCGACGCGATGGGCGGGGAAATGGGCTACGCCGCCGACCGCGTCACCCTCCAGTCCCGCACGCTCAACACCTCGAAGGGCGCCGCCGTCCGCTCCAAGCGCATTCAGGCCGACCGTCGCGCCTATTCCGCCCTCATGAAACACACGATCGAGGAGACGCCGAACCTCTCCCTCATCCAGGGCGAAGTCACGGGGCTCCTCACCGAGCCGGACGGAGACGGCGGCCTGCGCGTCACGGGCGTCACGGCCTCCCCGATGGGCGAATTCACCTGCCGCGCCGTCGTGATCTCCACCGGGACCTACCTCGGCGGGCTCACGCACGTTGGCGACGTCTCCCGGCACGCGGGTCCCGACAATTCCCTCCCGGCGGAAGGTCTGAACGACTGTCTCCGGTCGCTCGGCATCTCGATGATGCGCTTCAAGACCGGGACCCCGCCGCGCGTCCACCGCCGTTCGGTCGATTTCAGCCGTCTCGACATCCAGGAGGGCGAGGAATGGATCACGCCGTTCTCCTCCCGCACGGATCCCGAGGCGCTCAACCGGATCGAGCAGGTCCCCTGCCACGTCGTCTACACCAACGCCGAGACACACCGCGTCATCCGCGAGAATCTGGACCGCTCGCCGCTCTATTCCGGCAAGATCCACGGCACCGGGCCGCGCTACTGCCCGTCGATCGAGGACAAGGTCGTGCGATTTGCGGACAAGGAGCGGCATCAGCTCTTCCTCGAGCCGATGGGGAAGGACAACGACGAGCTTTATCTGCAGGGCTTCTCCTCCTCCCTCCCGGCGGACGTCCAGCTGAAAATGCTGCACACCCTCCCCGGCTTCGAGCAGGCGGAGGTGATGCGCTATGCCTACGCGATCGAATACGACTGCGTCGACCCGCTCGAGCTCCAGCCGACGCTCGGGTTCAAGCGGATCCGGGGCCTCTACGGCGCGGGGCAGTTCAACGGGACCTCCGGGTACGAGGAAGCGGCGGCGCAGGGGCTTCTCGCGGGCATGAACGCGTCTTTGTATGTGCGCGGGATGCCGGAGATCGTCCTGCCGCGGCACTCGTCCTATCTCGGGACTCTCGTCGACGATCTGGTGACGAAGGGGACGAACGAGCCCTACCGGATCATGACGGGCCGGAGCGAATACCGGATCCTGATCCGGCAGGACAACGCCGAAGAGCGGCTCGCAGGGTACGGACACTACGCCGGGCTTCTCTCGGACGAGCGGTATGAGGCGGCGCTTCTGCGGACCCGCGAGGTGCGCGAGGAGGTGGAGCGTCTCCGCCACGTGCACGTCGGGCCGTCGTCCGGGATCAACGCGCTCCTTGAGGAACGAGGCACGACGCCGCTCTCGTCGGGTGTTTCGCTCGCCGAGCTGATCCGGCGTCCGGAGCTCGACTACGCGTCGGTCGGGCCGTATGATCCCGCGCGTCCGGCTCTGTCCCGCAGTCAGGCGGACCGGGTATCGACGGAGATCAAGTACGAGGGGTACATCCGGCACGAGGAAGAGGAGGTCGCGCGTCAGGCCAAGGCGGAGAGCGCGAAGCTCCCCGCGGACATCGACTACGCGGCGATCCGGGGGCTCCGGCTCGAAGCGGCGCAGAAGCTGGCAAAGGTGAGGCCCTTCACGGTCGGGCAGGCCGCGCGGATCTCCGGGGTGAACCCCGCGGACATCAGTGTGCTTTTGATCTGGCTGGAAACGCGGGGGAAGAAGGGGTAAGGCCCCTTCAAGGCTTCCCCCGGTCTGCGCGGCTTCGCTTGCAGATAAAGGGACCCGCACCTTCCGTGCAGGAGAAGAGGGAGGATATTTTCTCGCGTCCTGCGCGCTGACGCTTGCGGATTTTGGATCTTGCAGATCCATCGCTTTTTTCGCCTGCGCGGCTGGCGGACAAGAGGACCCTCGGGCCGGGCCCTCTTGTCAATCACCC
>CACZSA010000166.1 GCA_902783705.1 uncultured Ruminococcus sp. | reverse complement strand
CGCTCTGGAAGACTTGAAGGCTGCGAAGGAATACGGCCTTCTGCATGACGACATCTTTGTCGATCATCCCGGAACGTACCGCTACACCGCGCCGCTCTTCGACCGGATCGAAATCGACACGCATGACTTTCAGTATTACGGTGTCAGTCGAAGTATCGAAAATCTCGGATCGTGGCTCGGATGCCGGTGCTTCGACCCTATCCGCGACACGCCGGGATTTCAATCGCTCCTTGCCGGGACGAACGCGTAAAAAAGCTCCCCTGGATCTCAGGGGAGCTTTCTTTATGGTTGGCTTATTCGTCCTCTTCCATCTTGATGACGGCGATGCCGAGCTCTTCGAGGGCCTTCGGATCGGCGGGCGCGGGCGCTTTTGAGAGAAGCTCCGACGCGTTCTGCACCTTCGGGAAGGCGATGACGTCGCGGATGTCTTCCAGGCCGAGGAGCAGGCAGACGACGCGGTCCAGACCGAATGCCAGTCCGCCGTGCGGGGGAACGCCGTACCGAAACGCCTCGAGCAGGAATCCGAACTTCTCTTCCGCTTCCTCAGGGCCGATGCCGAGCGCTTCGAACATCTTCGTCTGCATCTCGGTGGTGTGGATGCGGATCGAGCCGCCGCCGAGCTCCGTGCCGTTCAGAACGCAGTCATACGCTCTCGCGCGGACGGCGCCGGGATCGGTGTCGAGCAGGGGCAGGTCCTCTTCCATCGGCATGGTGAAGGGATGGTGCATCGCGTAGAAGCGTCCGTCCTCCTCGGAGTATTCGAGAAGCGGGAATTCCGTGACCCAGAGGAAGTTGAACTTCGTCTTGTCGATCAGTCCGAGACGGCGGGCCACTTCGCAGCGGAGCGCGCCGAGGGAATCCCACACGACCTTGTTCTTCGCGGCGACGATCAGGGCGAGATCCCCTTTCCCGACCTGCATACGGTCGAGGATGGCCTTCGTTTCGTCCTCGGTGAGGAACTTCGCGAAAGAGGAGGTCGGCGCGCCCGCGGTGTTCTTGTACCACGCGAGACCCTTCGCGCCGTAGGTCTTGACGAATTCGGTGAGGGAGTCGATCTCCTTACGGGTCATCTTCGCGCCGCCCGGGACGGTGATGCCGCGCACGCTGCCGCCCGCCTCCACCGCGCCGCGGAAGACGGAGAATTCCGAATCCTTCACGAGGTCGGAGATGTCGCAGAGCTCGAGGCCGAAGCGGGTGTCCGGCTTATCGGAGCCGAAGCGGTTCATGGCTTCCTTCCACGTCATGCGCTTGAAGGGGATCTCGAGGGGCTGGTGCATGAACTCGTCGAAGAGCTTCTTGAGGAAGCCCTCGTTGACGGCCATGATGTCCTCTTCGTCGGCGAAGGACATTTCCTCGTCGATCTGTGTGAACTCGGGCTGGCGGTCCGCTCTCAGGTCCTCGTCGCGGAAGCAGCGGGCAATCTGGAAGTAGCGGTCGAAGCCGGAGTACATCAGAAGCTGCTTATAGAGCTGGGGAGACTGCGGGAGGGCGTAGAACTTGCCCTGATGGACGCGGGAGGGGACGAGGTAGTCGCGCGCGCCTTCGGGAGTGGGCTTGATGAGGCACGGGGTCTCGATGTCGATGAAGCCCTGCTCGGCGAAATAGTTGCGGGCGATGCGCACTATCTCGGACCGCGCGATGATGTTCTTCTGCAGGTCGGGACGGCGGAGGTCGAGATAGCGGTGCTTGAGGCGCAGCTCGGCCTTGACGTCGCTCTTCTCTACGATGGCGAACGGCGGGGTCTCCGCGGAGGCGAGGATCTTCAGCGAGGTGACGTAGATCTCGATCTCGCCCGTCGGGATGTTGTGGTTGATCGCCGCTTCGCCGCGGGAACGGACTGTGCCGGAGGCCGAGAGGACGTACTCCGCCCGGATGCCGAACGCCCGATCGAAGATCTCACGGTCGGTCGAATCGTCGAAGGCGAGCTGGACGATGCCCGTCCGGTCGCGCAGGTCGATGAAGATGAGGGAGCCGAGGTCCCGCTGTCTCTGGCACCATCCGGTGACGGTGACTTCCCGGCCGATGTCGGCGGCGGTGAGGGTGCCGCAGTAATCGGTGCGCTTGTCCGCTTTGGTGAATGATTCCATGGTGATTCTGTATCCTTCCTTGGCTTATTGTAAGCTGTGTTGTAAACTTGTGAGGCTTATTCCTCGCCGAAACGGCGGCGGAGCGCTTCGAGGGACTCCGCGTCGCACACGACAAAGGCGCCGTCGTCCGCGGGGGCGTGATCGCGGATGCTGACCTTCGCGGAGTCGTTGACGAGGCTGTCGATGACGGGGCGCATGGCGTCGGGATCGTCCGTGACGACCGTCACCTTCACGCCCGCCCGGATGAGCAGCTCCCAGAGGCGTTCGTCCGGGAGGAATTTCCCGTCGATGACGGCGGAGCGGATGCCGACGTTCTCGTACATCGCGCGGTTCTCACTCCACGAGCGGCCCATGTTGCGCTCGAATTTCTTGACGTAGACACTCTCGAACTCCTCGGCGGTGATGGAATAGCACTCCATCATGTCGAAGACGTACATGAGGTGGTCGGCGACCTCCTCGATGAAGTGCTCGCGGACGGCGGGGTTCTCCATGATGCCCGCGGAGCCCTTTTTCTTGATGATCGAGATCGCCTCGCCGAGCTCATCCATGCTCCAGAGGAGGGAGAACGGGCCGCCCTCGGGAGTCCGGTCCCAGATCCAGCCCTTCTCGACGGCGAGGTCGTGCTGCATTTTCAGAAAATCCGCGAATTCCATGTCAGCCCCGCTTTCCCGTGAGGAAATCCGCGATGCCGTCGAGGGAGACCTCGGTCTGCTCACTCGTCGCCATCTCCTTGATGACGGCGCGTCCGGATTCGATTTCGCTGTCTCCGAGGATCAGGACGTAGCGCGCGGCGATCTTGTCGGCGTACTTCATCTGCGCCTTGAGCGAGCGTCCCATGATGTCGCAGTCGGCGTTGATCCCGGCGCGGCGAAGCTCCGAGACGATCTTCGTGCCGCGGACAGCCGCCTCTTTGCCCATCGCGGCAATGTAGAGCTCCGGCACGGCGAGCGCGGGGACCTCCACGCCGTTCTGCTTCATCGCGAGGATCAGGCGGGTGATGCCCATGCCGAAGCCGATGCCCGCCATCTTCGGGCCGCCGAGCTCCTCCATGAGGCCGTCGTAGCGTCCGCCTCCGCAGACCGTGCTCTGGGAGCCGATGCCCTCGGCGATGAACTCAAAGACGGTGCGGGTATAATAATCGAGGCCGCGGACGATGTGCGGGTCGATGACGTATTCGATCCCGCAGGCGTCGAGGTAGCTCTTCAGCTCCGCGAAGTGCTCCTCGCATTCCGGACAGAGGTGGTCGATCGTGCGGGGCGCGCCTTGTGCCACCTTCTTACACGAGTCGTTCTTGCAGTCGAGGACGCGGAGGGGATTCGTCTCCATGCGGTCGAGACAAGTGTCGCAGAGCTCATCCCGGTGCGCGCGGAGGTAGCTGACGAGGGCCTCGCGGTACTTCGGACGGCACTTCGGGCAGCCGATCGAGTTGATGTGCAGGCGGACGTTTTTCAGTCCGAGCTCGCGGATGACCGAATCGGCGAGGGAGATGACCGTGTAGTCCGCTCCGGCTCCGGGCGCGCCGAACATCTCGCATCCGAACTGGACGAATTCGCGGCTGCGTCCGGCCTCCGGCTTTTCATAGCGGAAGCAGTTGATGAGATAGAAGTATTTGAGCGGGAGCGTGTCCGCCGCCTTGCCGTTCTCGATGATCGCGCGGACGACGGAGGCGGTTCCCTCGGGACGGAGCGCATAGACCGTGCCGTCCTTGTCGGTGAAGGTGTACATCTCCTTCTGCACGACGTCGGTGGTCTCGCCAACGCCGCGCTTGAATAGGCCGATCTCCTCGAAGGTCGGGGTACGGATCTCGGTGAAGCCGCAGCGCTCCGCCGCACCGCGCACGACCCGCTCTATGTAGTTCCACGCGAAGATCTCCGGGGCCATGACGTCCATCGTTCCGCGCGGTTTTGCGATTTTTTCCATAGTGTTTTCTCCGTGTTCAGTTTCTGACTCCCTATTATAACAAAACCGGGGCGCGTTTTCAAGTCCATTCCGAAATAAAATTCAGAAACGCCTTGTATTTGTCGGGATTTTATGGTAAAATGCTGTCTTGAAAGAATTTTTTCGTCAAGAGGTACCTCAAACGATGGAATACAGAATCTCCGACAAGCTGGCGGCGCTCAAGCCCTCCGCCATCCGTGAAATCTTCAAATCCCTCTCCGACCCGTCGATCATCTCCTTCGCGGCGGGCAATCCCTCCCCGCTCTCCTTCCCCGTCGAGGATCTCGCGGCCCTCTCCGCCGACATCTTCGCGCATCAGTCCACGGCGGCGCTTCAGTACTCCGTCACCGAGGGCTATCCGCCCTTCCGCGAGGCGATCAAGGCCCGCATGAAGGAAAAGTTCGGCATCGGGCGCGACTTCGACGAGACGATCGTCACCACGGGCGGCAATCAGGCGATCGAGCTCTGCTGCAAGGTGATGTGCAACGAGGGCGACGTCGTCGTGTGCGAGAATCCCTCCTTCATCGGCGCGCTCAACGCCTTCCGCTCGAACGGGGCGAAGACCGTGGGCGTTCCGCTCCGCGACGACGGCATCGACACGGACATGCTCGACAATCTCCTCGCCTCCACGCCGAGGGCGAAGATGCTCTACCTCATCCCGACCTTCCAGAATCCCGCAGGCGTCACCTCGACCCTCGAGAACCGGAAAAAGGTCTATGAGATCGCAAAGAAGTACGGCGTGCTGATCTTCGAGGACAACCCGTACGGGGAGCTGCGCTTCGCGGGCGAGGACGTCCCCACCTACAAGTCCTTCGACGAGGACGGACTCGTGATGTACTGCTCCTCCTTCTCGAAGATCCTCTCGGCGGGCATGCGCATCGGCTACGCCTGCGGTCCGGCGCCCGTGATCCAGAAGATGGTCGTCGCGAAGCAGGTCGAGGACGTGCACACGAACATCTTCTTCCAGATGCTCTGCTACCGCTACATGACCGAACGCGACCTCGACGCGCACATCACCGAGATCCGCAAGATCTACCGCGACAAGGCGACCCTGATGCTCTCCGAACTCGACCGGCACATGCCGAAGTGCGTGAAGTACACGCGTCCCGAGGGCGGTCTGTTCCTGTGGTGCACCCTTCCCGGCGGCGTCTCCTCGGCGGATTTTGTGAAGAAGGCACTGGAGCGCAAAGTCGCGGTGGTCCCCGGCACTGCGTTCAACTGCGACACCGAAGCGCCGTCCGATTCCTTCCGACTCAATTACTCGACGCCCTCCGACGACGATATCGTCCGGGGCATCCGCATCCTCGGCGATCTCGCCCGGGAACTGTACGGAGAATGATTTATGTTTATCGATAAGATCCGAATTTACGTCAAGGCCGGGAACGGCGGGAACGGGGTCGTCTCCTTCCGCCGCGAGAAATACGTCGCCAAGGGCGGTCCCGACGGCGGGGACGGCGGCAACGGGGGAAACATCATCTTCCGCATCGACGAGGGCTCGAATACCCTCCTCGCCTTCCGCTATCACCGCAAGTTCGTCGCCCAGAACGGCTCGGACGGCGCGGGGCAGAAGTTCCACGGCGCGAACGGTGAGGATACGATCATCCTCGTGCCGCGCGGGACGCTCATCCGCGACGCCGAATCGAACAAGATCATCCACGACATGTCGGGCGACGAGGACTATATCCTCTGCAAAGGCGGACGCGGCGGATGGGGCAACCGGCATTTCGCCACCCCGACGCGCCAGATCCCCCGCTTTGCGAAGGCCGGACTGCCGGGTGAGGAGCGGGAGATCATTCTCGAGCTGAAAATGATCGCGGACGTCGGGCTCGCCGGACTTCCCTCCGCGGGAAAATCCTCCCTGCTCGCCGCGCTGTCTTCCGCTCGCCCGAAGATCGCGGACTACCACTTCACCACGCTCGAACCGAACCTCGGCGTCGTATCGACGGGCGGCGAATCCGGCTTTGTCATGGCGGATATCCCCGGCCTGATCGAGGGCGCGTCCGAAGGGGCCGGTCTCGGTCACGCGTTCCTGCGGCACATCGAGCGCTGCCGGATGCTCGTGCAGGTCGTCGACGTCTCCGGTCAGGAGGGTCGTCCCCCGGTCGAGGACTTCGAGACGATCTCGGCGGAGCTTGAAAAGTTCTCCCCCGAGCTGGCGGCCCGTCCCCGCATCATCGCAGCGAACAAGGCTGACCTGCTCGTGAACGGCGAGGACGAATTTGCGATGATCCCGGAGCTGTCCGAGGAGTGCGCCGCGCTCGAAGAGAAAGCAAAAGAATGCGGCTACGAGGTGGTCTACATCTCCGCGCAGCAGAAGCTGGGACTGAAGCCCCTCGTCGATAAGATCGCCGCCATGCTCCGCGAGCTGCCGCCCGTCCTCGTCTATGAGACGGAGCTCACGCCCGAGGAGATGGAGGACGAGCTTCCCTCCGCCGACGACGTGGTCATCACGCGCGGGGACGACGCCTCCTATCACGTGGAGGGCCCGTGGATCGACATGCTCATCGGACGGGTGAACTTCAACGACCGCGAATCGCTCATGTACTTCGAACGCTCCCTCTCGAAATACGGCATCATCGACAAGCTGCGCGAGGCCGGATGCGAGGAGGGCGACGAGGTCTGG
>CACZSA010000165.1 GCA_902783705.1 uncultured Ruminococcus sp. | reverse complement strand
TGCGTGCGGTATTCGGTGTCGGTGCAGCCGCCGTTCGCGACGTTGCCCTTGCCGTGCATGCCGCAGATCAGCATGTCGATGTCGTTGTAGCAGCACGGGCCGGAGTACGCGAGCTTGTCGACCTGGCTCATGGCGATGTTCTTGAAGCTCTCAAAGCTGTCGTTGATGTCGCCGGTGGAGCGGTACATGTGCGCGCCGGTGGAGCGGATCCACTTTTCGACCTCGTCGGAGCCCCAGTTGCAGGCGGAGAAGAGGATCTCGCGTCCGGAGGCCTTCAGCGCCATGCCCATTCTGTTGTAGAGGATGGGACCGTTGGCGAGACGCGGCTTGTAGCAGAAGTCGTACTTCAGGAAGTCGACGCCCCATTCCGCGAAGGTCTTCGCATCGATGAACTCATAGTCGAAGGAGCCCGGATAGCCCGCGCAGGTTCTCGTGCCGGCGCAGGAGTACATACCGAACTTCAGGCCCTTGGAGTGGACGTAATCCGCAAGCGCCTTCATGCCGGAGGGAAACTTCGCCGGATCGGGAACGATGCGGTCGTCGGCGCCGCGCTGACGGAGGGACCAGCAGTCGTCGATGACAACATACTCGTATCCCGCGTCCTTGAGGCCCTTTTCCACGATCGCGTCGGCGGTGTCGCGGACGACCTGCTCGTTGATGGCTTCGCCGAAGGTATTCCAGGAGTTCCAGCCCATCGGAGGTCTTTGTGCTAACATGTTTGTAATCTCCTTTTCGGATAAAGATTTTTCAGTCTGATGAAGCGGCTGCGGGGGAGATTCCGCACCCTGCGGGTTTGGGGTTACTTTTTGACGAAGACGTATGCCTGATCTTCCTCGGTGAAGGAGAGCTCATCCCCGTTCAGGGTCATCTCCACGGTCTCCCCGTCAATTTCGGCGAGGATTTTTCCGCCCTCCTGCTTCCATGTGCCGGACACCGGGTCTTCTCCGGCGACCAGGGACAGGAGCGTGCCGTCTTCTTTGAGTTCAAGCGTGAAGTACTCGTCAAGGGATGTGATGCCGAACAGCGAAAGGATGTTCTCCATGGTCATGCCTTCGTCGAGAAGGGACGCGAACTGTTCTTCGAGCGTCTCGCCGTTCATGGTCTTGAGGATGTACGTGCCTGCCGCGCTGGATTTTTTGACGCATCCGGCGAGCAGGGAGGAGACGAGGAGCAAGGCTAACAGAATCGGAAGTATGCGCTTCATGAAATCACCTGCTTTCTTTTCTCTTGGTTTCATTCCGGGGTTCGGTAAACGGAGGCTGAAAAACAGTCTCTGACGATACCATCATACACTATTTTCACAGAAATGTCAAGAAGTCCCGTGAAAAAACCATCCTTTTCAAACGTTTTGTATAAGGATCCCGTCAGGCGAGCCAGCCGAGGGTGCGCAGCCAGTTCTTCATGAGCCCGGCCCACTGCGCGACATGGGGATTGTTCTCTGCGAGCCCGAGGCCGTGATAGCCGTGCGGAAAGACGTGCAGCTCGTGCGGGATGCCGTGCTCGCGGAGGGCGGTGGCGTAGAGATAGCTGTTGATGACGTTCACGCAGTCGTCGTCCGAGGTGTGCCAGAGGAAGGCGGGCGGCGTCGAATCCGTGACATTGAGGTCGTTCGAGAAGGTTTCGTAATCCCGCCGCTCGCCGCAGAGGTTCTCGAAGGAGCCGACGTGGGCGACGTGCGTCTCGTCCGGCATGTGGCAGACGGCGTAGCAGAGGATCGTCGCGTCGGGGATCGGGGATTCTGTGTCGACCTCGTCCAGCCCCTCGAAATCGATCGGCGCGGTGTAGGTCGAGACGAGCCCGGCGAGATGACCGCCCGCCGAGGAGCCCATGACGGCGACCTTGTGCGGATCGAGGCCGTATTCCGCGGCGTGATGGCGGACCCAGCGGACCGCACGGCGCGCGTCGAGGAGCTCGAGCGGGAAGCGGTGCGGGGACACGCGGTATTCACAGACGAAGGCATCCATACCGAAGCTGTTGAAGTATTCGGCGTAGCCCTTTCCTTCGTGCGGCGCGCGCATGCCGTACCCGCCGCCCGGGTAGATCACGACGGCCGCATCCGTCACGCGGTTGTCCGCCGGATAGTATTCGAGCACCGGTTCTTCAAGGCAGAGACCGGGCGTTTTTTCCCAGAGTTTGATGGTAACCATACTGTCTCCTTTATCTCATGCAATTCATGCAATCATCCAAATGTCAGTTCAAGCCAGTTCAGCAGGAGTCCGCCCCACTGTCCGACGGAGGGATTGCCCGTCGCGAGGCCGAGGCCGTGGCTGCCCTTCGGGAAGACGTGGACCTCGTGGGGGATGCCGTGCTGTCTCAGCGCCGCGGCGTATCGGTAGGTGTGGATCACGTTCACCACCGGATCCTCGGACGTGTGCCAGAGGAAGGCGGGCGGCGTTTTGTCCGTGACGTTTTTGTCCGGCGAGGCGATGTCCCAGTGCTCCTTGGTCCCGCCGAGGAGGGAGTTTGTGAGCCATGCGTCCGCCCATTCTTCAAACGGCTCCGCGACCACGCCGTAGCAGCTGATCGTGGCGTCCGGGGTGCATTCCTCGGCGTCGACGGCGTCATGAGTCTCCTCCGGGATCTCCCTCGTCCACGCGGAGACGGTCGCCGCGAGATGCCCGCCCGCCGAGGATCCCATGACGGCGATTTTATGCGGATCGATACCGTATTCCGCCGCTCCGTGACGCACAAGCCGGATCGCCCGCCGTGCGTCGACGAGGGGCCACGGAAAGAGCTGCTTCATTTCCACCCGGTATTCGCACACAAAGGCGTGATATCCGGCGGCGGCGAGGTATTCGGCGTATCCCTTCCCCTCATGCGGCGCGAGGTGGGTGTAGGCGCCGCCCGGGAGGATCACCACCGCCGCGTCCTTCGCGGGAGCCGTCGGGGCATAGTATTCCAGCGCGGGCTGGACGCCGTTCGTCGGGCCGGGGATGTTTTCCCACATTCTGATTTCCGTCATTGATTCGCTCCTTTCGGTCCTTCAGTTCTTTTTCATCACGCGGACGCCGTAGGGCTCAACCGGGATCTCGTCCTCGAACGTCTCCCCGGTGAGCAGGTCGGTCATCGAGCCGTCGATCTTGACGGAGGCGGGCGCGTGTGCCGTCTCGCAGAGGATCAGGCCCTCTCCGGCCTCGCCCTCGCGCGGCACGACGTTGAGGGTGCCCGTCGTCTCGTACAGCGTGATCCCGGCGTCGGCATAGGCGATCGAGAGCAGCTTCGAAAGGTCCGCGTCCTCAAGCAGTGCGCCGCAGAGGATGACCTCGCCGCGGCCCACCTGATAACGGGCGATGACCGTCTCGCCGACGAGCGCGGAATGCCCGCCCGTGACGCAGGCGAGGACTTCGCCGCCCCGGAGATTCGTGTAGTTCTCCGCCCATTTGCGGATGTGGAGCGCTTCCCCGTCGGTCCACGCGGTCCTGAGCACAGAGCCGTCGGTCGGGATGCCGTAATCCTGACGGATGCCGAGCCATTCCTCCATCATGCCCATTGCGCGGTCAGTGTAGTGCGCGCCGATCGAGTTGCGAACGTCGGTCAGCGGTCCCGCGACCCAGACGCCGCCGTCCTCGACGAACTTTTTGATCTTCTCCGCGAGATCGCCGTCTTCAAGCGTCATCACGCAGGGGGAGACGAGGAGCCGGTAGCCGTCGAGCGTGTGCGTCGCGCCGATGACATCGGGACGGACGCCGCCTTTCAGCATCGCGCGGTGGACCTGCTGGACGTTCCCCGCGTATCCGTTGCCCTCGAAGACCTTCTGCTGATCGAAGAGCTGCCAGGATTTATTCGTGAAATGCAGGGCGACGGGCGTCTTCACCTTTGTTCCGGCGAGGAAGTCCGAAGCTTTTTCGTATTCCGCCGCCGTGCGCTGAACCTCGCCGAACGCATGGACCGGGCGTCCCTCTGGCGTCAGAACGGAGCCGTGGACGAGCTCATGACCAGCCCAGTGCTGACGCCAGAGCCAGTACATGTTGCATTCGCCGCCGAGCGCGACCGGGAGCCACGAATTGACGCGGCAGTAGCCCTCGGGCTTGAGGACCTGACCGATGGCGGTGGAGCCGTTCCACGTCGTGGCGGTCTCGGTGTTCCAGAACGGGCGTTCCTTCAGCGTGCGGAGGAAGTCGAACCAGAACACGGCGTCGTTCAGATTCTCGGGCGTGTTGTAGTGGTTGAACATCACGACGTCGAGGTCGCCGCACATGTCCTCGTACCCCATGCCGTTGGTCGGCATCATGTCGGTTCCGATCGGTGCCTTGGTGTAAAGCCGCAGGATCGCCGCCTGACGGTGCATGAACGCGATGTCGGCGTTGTAGTGCGCGGCGGCCCATTCGTATTTCAGATGCGGGTTGTGCCATGCGTCCCAGTCGCCCGGGATCTCGTCGAAGCGGTCGTAGGCCTGGCTGAACAGATTGAGGTTCCAGCGGGCGTTGAGCTCCTCGACGGTGTGGTATTCCCGGCGGAGGTGGTCATGATAGGCCTTCATGCAGTATTCGCAGGTGCAGTGCGTTCCCCACGCGAGGATCTCGTTGTCAAGCTGCCAGCCGATGACGTTCGGATCGGAGCCGAATTCGCGGCCCATCGCATGGACGATCTGATCGCAGGCCTCGAGATAATGCGGGTTGTTCGAGCAGCAGTGACGCCGCCCGCCGTGCTGCTGACGGCTGCCGTCCTTGTGGCGGATGAAGACGTCCGGGAACGCGTCGCCGAGCCAGATCGGCGGGGTCGCGGTGGGCGTGCCGAGGACGACGGCAATCCCGGCCTCCCCGAGCGCGTCGATGACGCGGTGCAGCCATCCGAATTCGTACTGACCGCGCTTCGGCTCCATCTTCCGCCAGGCAAATTCGCCGATGCGGGCGCAGCGGATCCCGGCCTTCTTCATCATGGAGATGTCGTATTCGAGCTGATTGTCGTCCCAGTCCTCGGGGTAGTAGGCGCATCCTAAGAACGGTGTCTTCATGGGGTGTTTCTCCTTTCGTCTCCGGTTACCGCCGGAGGGTCGTATGTGTCGGACGGCGTCCCCCGTCCGCGATGGTTTATTTGTCCACCCGGTGCTTCCGGATGACGGCGAGGAAGCGTTCGCCGTATCGCTCGGCCTTCTTTTTGCCGACGCCGCTCACCGTGAGGAATTCGTCCATATCCCCGGGCATCACCCGGCACATGTCGACGAGCGCGGCGTCGGTGAAGATGACGTAGGCCGGGAGGCCCATTTCCCGCGCGAGCTTCAGCCGCTCCGCCTTGAGGTGTCCGAGCAGGGTCCCGTCTCCGGCGGGCGCGGCGGTCTTGGATCGCTTCGACGCCTTCTTCGCATCCGCCGGCTGGGGATTGCCGCGCCTGAACCGCATCGTCACCGTCTCCCGCCCGAGGAGCACATTGCGCGCCTTCGGGGTGAGGGCGGGGATCTTGTAGATCGAATCGGGATCGACGGAGAGATAGCCCTGGAGCCGCAGCTCGTCGATCAGGGAGCGGATCTCGCGCTCATCCCTGCCCCGCATGATCCCGTAAGTCGAGAGCGAATCGAGGCCGTACCGCTCGATCTGCGGATTCATCGACCCGCGCAGGACCGCTGCGATGGTCGAGCCGCCGAAGCGGTTGTTCGTGCGCGCGATGCAGGAGAGGATTTTCTGCGCATCGACGGTGACGTCCCGCGTCTCGAAATCCCCGTTGCAGTTCGAGCAGTTCCCGCACCGCTCTTTATCGGGCTCCGTGCCGAAATAGCGCAGGAGCCGCGCGCGGAGGCAGTCGGTGGAGCGGCAGTAGTCCGACATCCGGTCGAGCCGCTCGTATTCGAGGCGCTTCAGGCGTTCGGCATCCTCCGGATCGAGCTCGGGGTTCTCCTCGTTTTTCTCGATGAGGAAGCGGTCGAGGATGATATCGCTCTCGCTCCAGAGGAGGACGCAGTCGGCGGGTTCTCCGTCCCGTCCCGCGCGTCCGGCCTCCTGATAATAGCTCTCGACGTCCTTCGGCATGTTGTAGTGGATGACGAAGGAGACGTTCGATTTGTCGATCCCCATGCCGAACGCGTTGGTCGCGACCATCACGCGGCAGCGGTCGTAGAGGAAATCCTCCTGCGCGGCGTGACGGTCCTCGTCGCTCATCCCGGCGTGATAGCCCGTGGCGGCGTATCCGGCGAGGCGCAGCTTTTCCGCCACCTCGTCGACCGTGTTCCGCGTGCCGCAGTAGACGATCCCGCTCCGGTCCGCATAGCGTTTTCGCAGGAGCCGACGCAGCTCGTAATCCTTCGTCGATTTCGTCGTCTGGATGACCTCGAAATAGAGATTCGGGCGGTCGAAGCCCGTGACGATGCGGAAGGGATCTGCAAGGCCGAGGAGATCCTCGATATCCCGCCGGACGCGCTCGGTCGCCGTGGCGGTGAAGGCTCCGACGACCGGACGGCGCGGGAGGCTTTCGACGAAATCGCGGATGCCGAGGTAAGCCGGGCGGAAATCCTGTCCCCAGCCGGAGACGCAGTGCGCCTCGTCCACGGCTACGAGCGAGACGTCCATCGACGCGACAGTCTCGCGGAAGGCGTCCGTCCCGAGGCGTTCGGGCGCGACGTAGATGATTTTATAGACCCCCGCCCGCATGTTCGCGAGGACCTTTCCATACTGTCCCGCCGTGAGGGTGCTGTTGAGATAGGCCGCGCGGACGCCGTTCTGCACAAGCGCCTGGACCTGATCCTTCATCAGCGAGATGAGCGGCGAGACGACGAGCGTGACGCCGGGAAGGATGAGCGCGGGGATCTGATAGCACACGGATTTCCCGCCCCCGGTCGGCATGACGGCGAGCACGTCGCGGCCCTCGGTGAGCGCGTCGACGATCGGCTCCTGCCCCGGTCGGAATTGTGCGTGTCCGAAGATATCGCGGAGTAAATCGAATTTATCGGGCATTCCCGGGCACCCCCGCCGTGATGTACCACCGCTCGGTCCGCTCGTCCGGGGCGGTGAAGCGGTAGTCCGCGGAGACTCCGAGCAGCTCCATCCCCGCGCGGCGCAGAGCGTTTTCGATGGCCCGCAACCCGTAAGCCCTCTCCCGCTCGACGCCGTCCTGCCGCTCCCATACGCCGTCCTTTTCCTCAAAGACGGTCAGATAAAAATCGGCGACGTCGCCCTTTTTCGAGAGGCGGTTGCGCCAGCAGCACATCACGCCGTCGTCCTCGAGGATGTAGTCGCGGTCGGCGTAAACCGTGCGGAATTTATAGGGCGTGTTGAGATCGAAGCAGAAGACGCCGCCCGGTTCGAGATAGTTCTTCACGAGGGCAAAGCAGGCGTCGAGATCCTCGCGAACGGTCAGATGGTTGATCCCGTCGAGGCAGCAGACAACCGCCTGCACCGTGCCGTAGAGCTCGAACGACGTCATGTCGCCGGAGAGGAAGAGGATTCCCCCGAGCCCCTCCGCGCGCGCCTTCCGGTCCGCCTCCGCGAGCATCTCCTCGGAGAGGTCGAGGGCCGTCATGTCGTAGCCGCGCCGGGCGAGCTCGAGCGTCATGTTCCCCGTACCGCAGGCGAGATCGAGGACGGACGAGGGCTTCTCCTTCATGTATTTCGCGAAGCATGCTTCGAGGAAGTCCGCCCACGCGCGGTAGTCGAGCGTCTCGTTCAGGCGGTCGTACACCGGCGCGAGCATCGAATATCCGTTCATCCGCGGTCCTCTTTTCCGATCACCTCGGGACGGTCGATCCCTTTGTCGCGGAGCCGCTTCAGGATTTCGGTGTAGCCGTCGCTTCCGTATTTCAGGCAGCGGTTGATCCGGCTGATGGTGGCGGTCGAGAGCCCGGTCTTTTCGTTGATTTCCGTATAGACGGTGTTTTCCTCGAGCATCTTGGCGACGCACATCCGCTTCGCCATTTCGTTGATCTCCTTGATCGTGCAGAGATCGTCGAAGAAGTTGTAGCAGTCCTCGACCGTCTCGAGGGTCAGGATCGCCTCGAAGAGGTAGTCTCTCGCAGGGTCGTGTTTCTTGTTCGGCATGGGTACCTCCCGCAATCGTATTCGTTGACTGCCTTTATTATACACCAACAATTTAATAAAGTAAAGTGCCTCGCGGGAATTCTTTCTTGCGAATCCCGAAACTTTGTGCTATAATGAAGGGGATAACGCATGACACACAGGATCATCCGATGAAAACCCGAACGCTCACCCTCCCGGCGCGGATCCCGGAAAAGCTCCGGCTCGCCGTCTGCGCCGATTTTCACTCCGCAAACCGCGAGATGCACGTCGATCGCACGCTTGAACGTCTCCGCGCCGCATCGCCGGACTTCATTCTCTGTCCGGGGGACTTTTTCAATTACAGCGACGAATTCTCCGTCCGCGACTGGTCGAACCGCCATGCCCTCGAATTCCTCGCGGGCGCCGCCGTCCTCGCGCCGACCTTTTTCTCGCTCGGGAACCACGACCGCGGCCTCAGCCCGGAAAACCGCCGGATCCTCGAGGACGCGGGCGTCACGCCGCTCACGGATGAATTCACGCGGCGCGGTCCTCTCGTGATCGGAGCGCTGTCCTCCCCGGGTCCCATCGGGCGGCACAAGCTCCGCGCTGAGGACCTGCCGTCCGGGGCATTCCTCGACGGATTCGCCCGCGCGGACGGGTATCACGTCCTGCTCTGCCACCACCCGGAGTTCTGGGAGCCGATGGTGTGCGGACGCGGGATCGAGCTGACGGTCGCGGGACACGCGCACGGCGGTCAATGGCGGCTCTTCGGGCAGGGCGTCTACGCGCCGGGTCAAGGGATGTTCCCGCGGTACACGAGCGGATTGTACCGGATGAATGCGGCGGAGGTGCTCGCCGTGAGCCGCGGAATGACGAATTCGATGCCGCTCATCCCGCGCTTCTTCAACCCGACGGAGATCCTCGCGCTCGATCTGATCCCGGAGGCGGACGCATGACGACGCTGACAATCTATTACACCGAGCAGGCCGGGCGCTCGTCCGACGAACTGCTGCGCGAGGCAGCCTCGCTCTTCACGGGACTCCTGCCGGAGGTGTTCGGCACGGTCCGGGAGCCCGGGCACAAGCCGTATTTCGCCGCGCATCCGGAGATCCGCGCGTCCGTGTCGCACTCCGGCGGGATCTGGGCCGCTGCTCTCTCGCGCGAGTATGACGTCGGTCTCGACATCCAGACGGAGACACGGATACGCAAAATGGACGGGATCGCGCGGCGGTTCTATCATCCGGCGGAGCGGGCGGCGTACGAAGCCTCCCCGGAACCCGGAACGTTTTTCCGCATCTGGTGCCGGAAGGAGGCCGCGGCGAAGCAGTCCGGGCGCGGGATCGACGGATCGTTCGCCTCGTTTGACGTGACGCGGGACGAATGCGCGGTCTTCGGGGAGACGCTTTTTCTCCGGGACTTCCGCCTCCCGGACTTCCCCGCCCTCTTCTGCGCCGCGGCGTACCCGGAGGCGTTTGCGGTCCGGACGGTGCGGTTCTGAATCCCGGATATAGAAAAAGCCGCACCGGGTGTGAGCCGATGCGGCGGAATTGTTCGCTTTATTCAAATTCATAACGAAGGACACAGGTTTCGTCCATACCTACATAGCGAGCGGCAAAGACATAATTGTAGCTTCCTTTTTCAGTGAGGATAACCCCATTTCCCTGCTTTACCTTCGGTACACCGCGGGATTTCGGAACAGCGCGATAGAGAGCAGTATATCCGTCACATCCCAAGTCATTACGCTCTTCTCCCGCTTTAGGGAGGTTCCCGGTGTATGAAAAGTATTGCTCAAAGTAGGGATAGACACGCGGACAAGATGTCATTTTTTCGTATTCATGGAATTCATCTTCCGCACAAACCTCGAAACCGCACTCTTCGCCTTCATTGATAAAGACAGCATTCAATTTGACTGACTTCCCGTGCCCTCCAATACCGATCGTGAGCTCGCTTTCCGGAATCTTACCTCCATTATCCGCCAGTATTCTGTTGATTTCATCAAAGTCATCCAGAAACGAAGGTTCCCAAGTAGAAGCGACTCCCGAATAGCTAACAGTTTCCCCTTCGAAATTCAAAAGGAAATGTGAAACAGGCGCTTCCCTTTTGAATTCGATATGCGGAATCAACTCCTCCAGCGATTCCTCGATCTCCCGGCAATGCGGGCAGGAGGCGAGGTGTTCCGCGACCTCCGCGCGGCGTTCGGGGCTGAGCTTTCCTTTTGCGTACATAAACAAATAGTTTTTCGCGTTTTCGCACGTCATGATCTTGTCTCCTTTTGCTTTTTTAGGGATTCCGAGATCCCGACGGATCCGCTCGATGGCATAGTGGGTTGAGCTTTTGACGCTCCCCGCGGGGATGTTCATCCGCCGCGCCACCTCGTCCACCGGAAGGTCCATGAGGAACCGGAAGGTCATCACCTGCCGGTATTTTTCCGGCAAGGCATCGATCGCGGAGAGGATTTCGTCCACCATTTCCCGCCGCTCTACCTCGTCGAGCGGATCGGCGGCCTCCATGTCCGGGAGAGCGTCGAGCAGAGGATCCGCGTCGTCCTGGGCGGCATCCAGCGAGAAGACGACGATCTCCGGACGCCCGTACAGCGCGTTTCGAACGGTGTTTGATGCGATCCGCGCGAGCCAATGCCGGAGCATGCCGCGCTCCTCGTACGTGTCGTACGCACGGAACGCCCGCAGCCAGACCTCCTGCGCGAGATCCTCCGCCGTTTCGCGGTCCGCGGTCTTCGACCGGACATACCGGAAGAGCCAGTCGGCGTTCTCCTCGACGATCTCTTCAAACGGCCTCTTCATCGTTCCCCTCCTCTCCGTTGTTTTGTGCGCACACTTATTTTAACAGATTTCCGCGAGTCTGGTTCAGATTTCCGCGAAAAAACTGTATTTTTCTTCTGCATATTCTCTTTTATCCCGAAAGGAGCACGCCATGGTCAGGCCTGTCTGCCGCGATACCTTCCTTCTCTCCCAGAAATCCACCCCCGCGACGCCGGCGGATCTCCCCACGGTCCGCGATCTCGTCGACACGCTCGAGGCGAACCGAGAGCGGTGCGTCGGCATGGCGGCAAACATGATCGGCGTACTGCGTCGGTTCATCGCCGTCGTCGACGGGGAGGCGATCCTCGTGATGCTCAACCCGGAGATCGTCAAGTCGGCAAAGCCCTACCGGACGGAGGAGGGGTGTCTCTCCCTCGAAGGGACGCGCCCGGTCCGCCGCTTCGGGTCGATCAAGGTCCGCTGGCAGGACGAGGAATTCCGCGTGCGGATCCGGACGTTCGAGGGCTTCACCGTAACCGCCCAATAATCCCGCGTCTCGCCTCGTGTGGTCCAACACAGTATAATGAACTCTGACCAGCTATGAAGAACTCTGAGC
>CACZSA010000164.1 GCA_902783705.1 uncultured Ruminococcus sp. | reverse complement strand
TCCTCAATTTCGGAGAGATTGCCGGCGCAATAGACAGACTGAAGCTGGATCGTGAAGTCAACCAGCACCAGATTTGTTTTGCGACAGACCCTTGATTTTCATTTCACATAGAAGCAGTAGTCGAGGATGACACACCCCCGCTCGTCCGGCGTGGTGAACCGCGGGCAGAGCCCGTTCTCGAACGACCAGACGCACCCGTCCGCGTCCCGCCAGAGCTCCATCCCGGCTCCGGCGATCTTCTCCGCGCAGGACGGGATCGCGCCGTGGACCTCCCCCTCCGGTCCGCAGATCCACACCGTTCCGAGCGCGCCCGCCGGGAAGTCGACGCACGCGAAGCCCTCCGGAACGGGCGTCCCCGCCGGGGTGAACATCCCGATCCAGTATTCGAAGAGGCCGTCCCCGCGCCGCTCGAGCCCGCAGTACCCACCGCCGTTCTCCCACATGGCGAGGATCGCGTCCGGTCCGCCCATCGCGCTCTCGACCAGATCGAACCATCCGTTCGCGAACCATTCGCCCCAGCCGCCGTAATCGGCGTATTTCTTTCCGATGAAGCGCATCGCCGGGACCGGATCCCGGAAGACCTTTGTAATCTCTGCCATAGGGCATGCTCCTCTCTTTTCCCGGGACAGCCGCCCCGCGCCTGACAAAATCCGGAAAGACGGACGAAAATCCACTTGCGGCGCATAAAATAGGCTCCGTCTTTATTTCATTATAGCATGCCTATACGCCCACGTCAAGGGCCGGGCGGAAAAATCAGGAATACTTCGGCATATTTTTTCATATTTTTGAACAAAGCCTTGCAAAAGCGGGAGAAACGTGCTAAAATAGAAGCGGAAAATATTCCCCGACGGGCAATCTTCACTAATTTTAGCGATGATTTCCGCGCGGGAATATGGTATAATCAGATCGTCAAGGGGAGCGTGGAAAAACCGTCCCCGGATCCCGATCAATTTTATGGAGGTGTTCCCATGAAGTTTTGCCCGAACTGCCATCTTACCTACGATGACTCCGCCAACGTCTGCGGTCAGTGCGGAGGCCCTCTGTCCGTGATCCCGCAGCAGGTTCAGCAGCAGGTTGCCTACGATCCCACGGATCACACCGCTGAATTTTCCGCGCAGGACATTTCCGACAACAAGGTCTTTGCGATGCTCCCGTACCTGATGAGCTTCATCGGCGTCATCATCGCCCTGCTCGCCGCCCCGTCCTCTCCCTTCACGATGTTCCACGTCCGTCAGGGCCTGAAGGTCGCCGTTGTGGAGATCCTCGTGGGCATCGTCGGCGCGATCATCCCGATCATCGGCTGGTTTGCCCTCGGCATCTGCATGATCATTCTCCTCGTTGTGGAGATCATCTGCTTCTTCCGCGTCTGCAAGGGTCAGGCGAAGGAAGCCCCGATCGTCAAGAACCTCGGGTTCCTGAAATAAGACCGGATACCCGTTTTCGGGAAAAGAAAGCCTCTGCGGGGGGGCTTTCTTTTGTTTTTTGCATGATCTTGCGCGGCTTACCTGCAGATACTGCATGTGCATCTCCTTCATGAAGGAAAAAGGAAGAATCCCCTCCGGGGGATCGGGATGCCCCGCGCGAAAAAAGCTGTCCCATCCGACAGCTTTTTTCCCATTTTCAGCCGCGAGGCTCAGAGTTTGTCCACCGGGAACAGGATCTTCAGCTGGTTGATCCGGCTCTGGTACGCCGCCTGCTGCTTTTCCCCCATCAGCGCCTGACGGATCTCATCCTTCACGTCCGCGAACGCCATCTTTCCGCCCTCTTCCTTCTTGTTCAGACGGATGACGTGCCAGCCGAACTGCGTCTTCACCGGCGCCGAGATCTCCCCGACCTCCATCGCCGCGCATGCCTCCTCGAACTCCGGCACCATCTGTCCGTGCCCGAATTCGCCGAGATCGCCGCCCTGCGCCTTCGACGGGCAGGTGGAGCACGATTTCGCCGCGTCCTCGAACGTCACCTCGCCGGAGACGATCTTTTCGCGGATCTCTGCCGCTTCTTCCTCGGTGTTCACGAGAATGTGGCTCGCCGCGAACGTCAGGCCCGCGTCAAACTGCTCCGGGTTCTCTTCGTAGAATTTCTTGACCTCTTCGTCGCTCACGCGGACGCGCTCGACGGACTTCTGGATCGCGTAGTTCGTCAGCATGTCGTCCTTCACACGCTTGAGCTGTTCCTTGAACGCGGGCTCGCGCTCCATCAGGTTCTTCTGCGCGTCCATGAGGAAGAGACGCCGCGCAATGATCTGGTCGAGCAGAATCGCTCTGCCCTGCGGGTTGTTGTAGCTCTGCGCGCGCTGGCCCATCGAGCGGAGCGCTTCGTCGATGTCGCTCTCCATGATCGGGTTGCCCGCCACCTGGGCGACGATGCGGTCGGGATTGTTGTTCATATATCGGGAATCCTTTCTGTGATTCAGTTTTTCGTCGGATAAGTACGCCGGTCCCCCGGCAGTTCGTCAGGTCTTCGACGCTTTCATCATGAGCTTCGTCGGGGCGAGCTTCGCGACCAGACGGTAGAATTTATAGAACGGCGTGGGCGTGTAGACCGTGCGTCCCATCCCTGCCGCCGTGAGCGCGCCCTCCGCCACCTTCTTCGGGTCGCAGTAGGGCAGGATGTCGAAGGTCTTGGAGTGGCCCTTGATCCCGCCGATGTCGATGAACGCCGTGTCCATCGGGCCGGGGCAGACCGCCGTCGCCGTCACGCCCTTCTGCTTCAGCTCCTCCGCGATGCCGAACGTGAACGCCGTCACGTAGGACTTCGAGGCCGAGTAGACCGTCATCCGCGCGTTCGGGCAGAAGGAGGCGATCGAGGAGACGTTGATAATATGCGCGCCGGAGGGCATATACGGGATGGCGAGATGCGTCATGGCAGTCAGGCCCTTGAGGTTCAGATCCACCATCCGCGTCTGCTTTTCGAGTTCTCCCTCTCCCACGTTGCCGAGATACCCGCAGCCGGAATTGTTCACGAGCATCCAGACCTCGGGCTGCTCGCGCTCGAGGACCTCGGCGATCTTGCCGTAGCTCTCGTCCTTCGTCAGGTCCAGGGGGAAGATCCGGCACTGGCGCGGCACGTCCTTCGCGGCCTCGAGGAGCTTTTCCTTCCGCCGCGCGACGAGCCAGTATTCTTCGATATCGGGGTAGAATTTCGGCATGGCGCGCAGGAATTCGAGTCCCAGCCCCGCCGACGCCCCGGTGATGATCGCAACTTTCATGTTCTCTCTCCGTTTCGTTTTGTTCTCTCCCCTTATGATACCACAGAGACGGGATTTTATCAAGAGCGGGAGAATAAAAACTCAGACATTCTTTGCCTTATTCGCCGAGGAAACCGTCGAGATCGAAGGATAAGGGCGGCGCGGAATAGAGCACAGCCTCCCTGACCCACTCGAGCGCCGTCAGGCCGTTTGTGACCGTACTCTCCAGCAGCGGCACGAGCATGTGCGGGATGTACGAGACGGCGTCGCCCGTCCTCACGATCCAGATCCCCGCGTCGGGCACCTCCTCCTTCAGCCGCTTCACCGCCGCGCGGAGCGTCCGGTCGTAGTGCTCCGCCGCCTCCCGGGTGTATCGGAATACCCCCGCGTCGAGATAGTTCTGGTAGGACGCGAGGGTCCGGTCGCCCTCCACCGCGAGATAGAGGATCTTCACCCGCTCGCCGTACGTCTCCTTCAGGAAGACGAGCGCGTCCGTCACGCAGTCGTCGGTCTGCATCGGCATCCGGATCCAGCACGGCGCGCTCCAGACCTCCTCGGCGATCGTATGCCAGTCCGCCGAGAGGCACGCACAGTCGACGAGGACGGTGACCTCGGCTTCCGGAAAGCGTTCGCAGACGGTCTGGGCCAGCATTGCCGCGCCGAACCCGCCCGCCGAGGAGCCCGCGAGGAGGATCCTGTCCGGATCGAGGCGTCCCTGTGCGAAGGCGTCGAGGAATTTTCCGAAATTCTCATAGCCGCTGTGATGCAGAACGGCTCCCTGCTCGCTCGTGAATTCGCCCGCGCCGATATAGCAGTCCGCCGTGTCGCAGGGGATCAGCAGATAGGACCAGTCGCGGAAGGGGTTCGTCTCGTCCCGGGAGAAGAACGGCGTATCCCAGATCCCGTTCCACGCGGTCCCGGTCGTGTAGAAGGCGCCGGGCTGATCCGCCGACTTCGCGTCCACGGACATGCCGCCGCCCGCGAGGTAGATCACCCAGCTGTTCTCCTCCCCGTACCGGTATCGGCAGTAAGAGACGTCCCCCTCGACGTTGAAGGTCCCCGGTGTGCAGATCTCCCATCCCGTCGTCGAATTCATAAAGGAAGGCTGGGCATTTCTCGTAATGTATGCGGCGACCTGAACGCTGCCGTCCGGCGTCTCCCGCACGGTAAATTCCACGCTGTCCGGCACAACATCCATGCTCTCGAAATACAAAGGGCAATCGCCCGTCGGCAAGGGGAAGGTGACGAGCACCCCGCCGTCCTCCTCCGCGCGGATCGTGACACCGTCGTCCTGCGTGTTGAAACGGTACGTGACGATCGTCGTGCCGGCGGGGTCCGGGATATCGCTGTCCGGGGGAAGCTCCTCCTTCTCCGGGAGGACGATCTCCTCCTTCTCCGGGAGGACGATCTCCTCCTTTTCCGGGAGGACGCGGTTCCACGGGACCAGTCCCGCGAGGAGCACCGCCGCGAAGAAAAGCGCGAGCAGCGCGGGGAATATCCATTGCCGGAGCTTCATCGGGCTCCCTCCTTTCCGCAAATGCCTGTTTGTCTCACACCGCCGCGAGGATGTGCAGGTTCCGCACCCCGGCGTCCGCGATGCCGTCGTTGACCGCGTAGCCGTGGACCTCGGGATCGTCGCCCTCCGCCGTGGACAGCCCCTGACGCTTCACTTCCCCGACGATCAGCGCGCCGATATCCGCGATCACCGCCTCCTTCGTCCCCGCCGTCCCCGGCTCGTTGTCCGAGAGGAGGAGGAACTCGACCGCGTCCGCCAGCTCCGCCCCGAAGGAGAGTGCCCGGAGCGCGCGGAATTTCCATTTATAATACGGCGCGGGCCGGCGGTTGAGGAGGAAGATCAGGTGCACGGCGGCTTCGGCGAACGCGTGGACCGCCAGCTGCGCCGCTCCGGCTTCCCCGTGCGCGAGGATGCGGGGGTAGTTGTAGATCCCGGCCTGCTTCATCAGCACGAGCTCCCCGGCGATCTTCTTGCGCCGTGCATCCTCGGGCATGTCGGAGAGGTTCGCGCGGATCCGGGTGAACGCCCCGTCGCCGTCGTAAAAGACCTCCCCGTTCACGGCCTCCGCGAGCAGGCTCTCCGGCACCGTCAGCCAGTCCCGGAGATCGAGTCCCCCGTCCGGCGCGCCGCACTTGTCCCGGAAGAAATCCGCCCGCCGGATCACGCCGTGACGACGCCCGCCGACCGGGTTCATCCGCGAACGGGAGAAGCCCGCAAATTCCTTCGGCAGCGCGTCGTACGCCCGCTCGAGCTGAAAGGCGCGCCTCCGGTCGACCGTCTCCTCGTCCGGGAGGAAGAGGCAGAAGCCCGGCTCGAAATCGTGGTCGCGGGAAACCTCGTCGTCATAGCCGAAGCACTCCGATCCGCTCCCGCACAGCCCGGCGGCGATCACGGGCAGAAGATCCGGGAAATCCTCTCTCAGCATCGGCGCACCGTACGCCTCGTAATACGCCCGCGCGAGTTCAAGCCCGTTCATAGATCGCCCGCGCCCTTTCTTCGAGCTCCGCGCCCCAGAGAAAATAGCCGTAATAATGGAACGTCGGCGCGCATTTCTCGCACACGAACGCGTAGTTCCCGTCCCGCGGCAGCGACGGCAAATCGAGGAGCGCCCACGCCCGCTCCACGCAGTCCGCGATCTCCGCCTCCGCCTCCTCGAGTCCCCGCTCCGCCTCGGCGAGGTTCGCGAGGTTCAGCCACGTCACGGCGATCTCCGGCTCCGCGCCTTCAACCCGCCCGAGCAGCTTCATCGCCCGAGTGTACATCCGCCGCGCCTCGTCAAATTCGCCGCAGTCCGCGAGGGCGAGCGCGTAATTGTTGCAGACCCCGGCAAAGCGGAAGGGATCGGGCCGCGGGGACTTCTCATACACCGCGAGCGCGCGCCGGAACACCGGAAGGGACGCCTCCGCCTGTCCGAATGCCTTCATCGCCGTCGCCTGATTCGCCAAGGCCGTCGCCCCGCCGAGCTCGTCCGCGATCCCGAGGGCCTCTGCAAGCGCGACGGTCTTCTCCGCCTCCCCGAGGGATTCCTCCCCCCGCCCGAGCTTGCGGAAGAGCCCGATCCGCTCGTTGCGCACGAGGAACTGACCGCGCAGGTCCCGCCCCTCCTCCGCCTCGGCGAGCCAGTAGGCAAGATGCCGCTCTGCCGCCGCGTAATCGTTTTTCGAGAGGTATTCGTCGAGCTTCGCCGTCACGCGGTCCGTGTCGATCGGATGCACGGGGCGTTCCTTTCCGTAGGCGTCCGCGCAGAAGGGACAGCGGGGATCGAGAAAATCGGTCGGCTCGAGAGCTTCTGTGAATTCCATGCTGTTCTCCGTTTTTCATTTTTTCTGATTTGCTTTATTTATACCGTATCCGGGGATGGAAATCAAGCGGTATTCGGTGAACAAATGCCGAAATCCTCCCCGCCGGGCGCTCCCTTTCCGGGGCTTCTACACCAATTCCCCAAATTTCGGCCTGTATTTCCGTTGAATTTGAACATTGCAATCCCGCGCTTTCTGTGCTATAATATCAGTCGCTGTGAAATTTTACGGCAGATTGCCGCCGATTTCAAGAGGAGGTCTCATGAGAATCCACGGACTGCAGAAACTGACCCTGCTGGACTACCCGGAGCACGTCGCCTGCACCGTTTTCACCGCGGGATGCAATCTGCGCTGCCCCTTCTGTCACAACGCCATTCTGGTGACGGACATTCTGGACACGGACGCCATCCCGGAGGAGGAGTTCTTCTCATTCCTGAAGAAGCGCCGGGGGATGCTCGACGGCGTCGCCGTGACGGGGGGCGAACCGCTCCTGCAGCCGGACATCGCCGCGTTCCTCGAAAAGATCCGGGACCTCGGTCTCTCCGTCAAGCTCGACACGAACGGCTGCTATCCGGACAGGCTGAAAAAGCTCCTCGACGCGGGCCTCGTCGATTACGTCGCGATGGACGTGAAGAACATCCCCGGGAAATACGCCGAGACCGTCGGGATCCCGGGCTTCGACCCGGCTCCGGTGAAGGAGAGCGTCTCGCTGCTTCTCTCCGGCTCCGTCGAGTTTGAGTTCCGCACGACCGTCGTCTCACCGTTCCATACGGTCGAGGACATCGAGGGCATCGCGCGCTGGATCCGCGGCACGAAGCGGTACTATCTGCAGAACTTCGTCGACAGCGGGAACCTCGTGGGCCATGCCACGGCCGTCCCGCGCGAGGTGCTCTTCGAGATGCGCGACCGCGCCGCCGCCATTATCCCGTCGGCCGCCCTGCGCGGCGTGGACTGATCCGGTCACGTCTGTCGGACGACAAACACTATATATAGTGCCATCCGAAAGAAAAAAACACAAGATTTTGTGTTTTCCCTCTTGACATCGACGTCATTCTGTGTTATACTTTGAACGCTGCGTAATTGTTCCGTTTCCGGAAGGATTTCTCTTCCGGACTTTTTATGGGAAGATTTTGAAGAGCGCGGCTTCATCCGATCATCACCATCATCATCACGAGAGGATCCATCATGTACAAAGTAGCAAAGCGCAACGGCAAGCTCGTTTCCTTCAGCCTTGACAAGATAAAGACCGCCATTCT
>CACZSA010000163.1 GCA_902783705.1 uncultured Ruminococcus sp. | reverse complement strand
TGCCCGGTCCTCGGCGCCGAAGAGCGTCACGACGAACGCGCCGTCCTCCATCGATCCGTAGACGGCGGGACGGGAGGCCGAGGCGAAACGGAGCTCCGTCACCCGGCCCGTGTCCTCCGCAGAGACGGTGGTGACGGGGACGGCTTCGGATCGGCTCCGCTTGCCCGTCTCGCGCACGTCCGCCTCGTCCACGTAGCCGCCCATTTTCAGAAGATAGTATCCCCCGCGCTGGGCCACGGCCTCCGCCTGCATCCCGGCGCGCTGGTCCGGATAATCGTTGTAGACCGAGCTCTGCGGCGTGAGCTTGAGGGGCGTCGTCTCCGCCGTCACCTCGAGCGTGAGCACGGCGTCCTTTCCCATGCGCCGCACCCGGATCCCCTCGCGCGTGAGCGGCTCCTCGGTGTCTGAGTGGACCGCTTCGAAGAGGAGCGTGCCGCAGTCGAGGACCTCGCCGTCGTCTGCCTCGGGGAGGGCGATGTTCTTGCCGTAGGAGATGTACACCCAGCCGTCCTCCGCCGTGCGGGTCTTCGGATCGGCGAGCGGCACGAGGGGCGTCGTTTCGCCGTGAAGCGTGACCGTCACCTCGCTGTCGACCGGCGCGACGCAGGAGACCCAGAGGATGTCCTCGTCCGTCGCGACATCGGTCGTCGGATAGGACCACGAGACCGCGAGGCGGTCAAGCGTTATGAGCTCTTCCTCCTCTTCCGCGTCTGGGTCCGGGTCGGCGGGGGTCTCCTCCATCGAGGTGTCCCCGATCTCGCCCGTCTTCGAGCCGTAGTACAGCGTATAGGTGTATTTGTGTCCGTTCTGTTCGAATTCAAAGACGTTCTCGCCGTTCGAGAGCGTCACGCGGAAGCTGAAATAGCCGCTCTTCGTCCGTCCGACCCGCTCGCCGTTCACCGTGAGGGGGTAGTACGGATCGCTCATGCCGAGGATGTAGGTCGACGGGCTGTCGAGGAGCGTCCCGGAGACCGGGGAGGACACCGAGACGCCGAGGCCGTTCGACTGCGTCGGGGAGTAGATGATCTCCGGCTCGAACGCCGCCTTCACGTCGTCCGCCGCGCCCTTCGCGTTCCGCCGCAGCTCGTCGTAGCCGTAGAGGATCGAGCCGTAGTACGACCGCTCGGAGCGCGCGTAGGTGATCTGCTCGACGAGCTCGCCGGCGGGATCGGGCCAGTCCGCCTCGTCGTATTTGTAGGCCGCGTGGGAGACGTAGAGCTTGACGTTCGTGCCGTCGAGGCGGTCGTTCCACCAGCGGAGAAGCGTGTCGAACGGGGCCTGTGACGAATCGAAGTCCCAGTAGATCTGCGGGGAGAGGAAGTCGAGATACCCGCCGTCGATCCACGCGGGCGCGTCGCAGTAGAGGGATTTGTACGCCTCAAAGCTGTTTGTCTCGCTGCCGCCGTTGTCCCCGTTGCGGTTCTGCCAGACGCCGTAGGGGGACACGCCGAAGACGCATTCCGGGTCGATGAAGTGGACGGTTTCATAGCACATCTTCACGATCTCGTTGATGTTCTGCCGCCGCCAGTCCGCGCGGTCGCCCGATCCGCCGCCGTACTTCTCCCACGACGCGTCGTCCGGGAAATCGAGGGCGGCGCCGTTCGCGTCATAGGACGGGTAGGGGTAGAAATAATCGTCGAAGACCACGCCGTCGACGTCGTATTTCGTGACGATCTCCCGCACGCCGTCCGCGACGAACTGACGCACCTCGGGAAGTCCGGGATCGAGATAGAGCCGCCCGTCGCCGTAGGAAACGGTCCACTCGGGGTGGAGCCGCGCCGGATGCTTTTCGGGGAGCGAGGCGGGATCAGCGGCGGTGAGCGTCGCGCGGAGGGGATTGACCCAGGCATAGACGCGGATGTTGCGGGGCCGGGCTTCGTTCACGAAATAGCGGAGGGGATCGAAGACCAGCTCGCCCGTCGAGGAGAGGGCGGAGGAGACGGGGAAGAGGTCGCTGTCGTAGAGGGCGTCGGCGGCGGGGCGGACCTGGAAGAAGAGCGTATTGATCCCGCAGGCGGCGCAGTCGTTCAGGATGGCGTCGGCCTCGGCCTCGAGTTCAGCCGCCGAGAGGTCGGTCCGGGAGGGATAGTCGAGGTTCCACACGGAGGCGATCCAGACGCCGCGGACCTCGGAATCCGGGTCGATGAGGTGACCGACGGGGATGGAAGGGAAGGGCGCGGGTTCGGGGGGATTGGTCATATCGGGAAGCTCCTTTCCGCACGAAAAAAGACCGGAGAGCAGAAGCGGAAGCAGCAGGGAGAGCAGAAGAGGCAGGCGGAGCCTTCGATTTCGAGACAGCATAGGACATCCTTTCGGAGGCAAAATGCGACAAATATCTAATATAAGTATAGCATAAAAAGGGGAGGTTTGCAAGGGGGCGGGGGTAAATAACTGCCGCGGAGCGGCAATTTCACTTCCGACGACGCGAAGCGTCGAGGAAATTTCACTGCCGCAAAGCGGCAATATCACCCGGGATGCAAGCATCCCCGCGCAGGCGCATTTCACACGTACTCCTCTTCCGACTCCTCTGACGAGGGGGACGGATTCGCCATCCGCGGCTGAATCACTCTTCCGTCTGCGCGCTGACGCTTGCGGATTTGGAATCGACCAAGTCGAATGTTTTTTCGCCTGCGCGGCTGGCGGACAAGAGGACCCTCAGGCCGGGCCCTCTTGTCAATCACCCGGCCCC
>CACZSA010000162.1 GCA_902783705.1 uncultured Ruminococcus sp. | reverse complement strand
GGGCGGCATCATCGTCGACGGCGCGGACGGCTGCGAGGTCAAGTTCGCGAAGTGCTGCAATCCGCTCCCCGGCGACGAGATCATCGGATTCGTCACGAAGGGCTACGGCATCTCGATCCACAAGCGGGACTGCCCGAACGCGATCGCCGGACAGTCGAAGCCCGAGGCCGCGGACCGCTGGCTCCACGCGGAATGGGACATCGACGAATACCCGACGGGCGGCAAGCCGCTCTACGAGGTGGGGCTCCAGATCTATGCAGAGAACGACATCCGCCTGCTCTCGAACATCACGACCGCCCTCGCCGACATGAAGGTCACGCTCCTCGGCATCAACACCAAGAAGCGGACGGAAAACGACATCATCATCCAGCTCACCGTGGGCTGCAAGAATATCGACCACTACAATTCCATCCTCTCCCGTCTCCGCGCGATCCCGCACGTTGAGAACATCGAGAGAGGGATCTCGTGAGGAGGACGCCATGCTCGCCATGCTCCAGCGCATCGCCCGCGGACGGGTGACTTCGGAGGGGGAACTTCTCGCCGAATGCCCCGGACCGGGCCTGCTCGTTCTGCTCGGCGTCACGACCGAGGACGAGGAAGAGGACGCCCTGCTCCTCGCCGACAAGATTGCAAAGCTCCGCATCTTCTCCGACGAAGAGGGCAAGATGAACCGCTCCGTGACCGACGTGGGCGGCGGCGTGATCATCGTCTCGCAGTTTACGCTCTGCGCCGCTTACCGAAAGGGGAACCGCCCGGATTATCTCGCAGCTGCCCGTCCGGAGAAGGCGGTCCCGCTCTATGAGTATTTCACCGCGCTCATGCGGGAGCGGGTCGGCGAGGTCTCGACCGGACGCTTCGGCGCGGATATGCAGGTCGAGATCGTCAACGACGGCCCCGTCACCATGCAGCTTGACTCCAACGTATTGAAACAGCCGAAAAAAGGAACCCCGACATGATCCTTGAAATTCACGGCAAGCTCAAGCCGTATTACGTCCAGACCCTCGCGATGATCTTCTTCCCCGGCGTGAAGTTCCCGGAGGGAGAGGAGCCCTCGCCGGATACGCCCATGGGGACCGTCACCCTCGACGAGGACGAACGGGAGGCACGCGCCGCCGTCACGCTCCGCCTCGGGGAGAGGGAGACCTCCGCCTCCGCCGCCGTCGCATGGGATTCCGCCCACGGAGACCGCGACCGCATCCGGAAAATGGCGGCGGGCGAGGCCTTCATGAAGGCGGGCGAGGCGATGACCGGGATCCGTCCGCCGTGGGGGATGCTCACGGGCGTGCGTCCCGCGAAGGTCGCCTCGGAGCTGATCGCATCGGGTCTCACCCCGGAGGAGGCGGCGGACGCCATCGCACGGGAGTATTCCGCAGTCCCGGCCAAGGCGCGCCTCGCGGTGGACGTCTCCCTCGCGGAGAGCCGCGTCATCACGCCGGAGAGCCGCCGGGCCTGCTCCGTCTACGTCGGGATCCCGTTCTGCCCGACCCGTTGCGCCTACTGTTCGTTCGTCTCCTACGCCTCGCCGGGCCTGCTCAAGCTCATCCCGGAATACCTCGACGCCCTCATGCTCGACATCGACGGCGTCTTCGAGACCGTGAAGGCGACAGGCTTGCGGCTCGCGTCGGTCTACGTCGGCGGCGGAACGCCCACGGTGCTGAACGCGGACCAGCTCCGCCTTCTGCTCGCGAAGATCCGGGAGCACGCCGACGGATACGAGGAATTCACCCTCGAAGCGGGACGCCCGGACACGATCACGAAGGAAAAGCTCGCGGCGGCGGTCGAATACGGCGTCACCCGCGTGAGCGTCAATACGCAGACCTTGAACGGAGAGGTCCTCGCTAAAATCGGGCGGGCGCACACCCCCGAAATGTTCCGCGAAGCCTATGCGACCGCGCGGGAGAGCGGCGTGCGGGACGTCAACGTCGACCTCATTGCCGGACTCCCCTACGACACGGCGGATTCCTTCCGGCACACGGTCGACGGCGTCATCGCGCTCGATCCCGAGAACATCACCGTCCACACATTCAGCGTCAAGAAGTCCTCGGATTTCAAGGCCGAGGGACGCTTCGACCCCGCGTCCGCCGTCGCCGCCGAGAGCGTGGACTATTCGCAGGCCGCTCTGTGCACGGCGGGCTACCTTCCGTATTATATGTACCGACAGAAAAACACCGTCGGCAATCTCGAAAACGTCGGCTACGCGAAGCCCGGACACGAAGGCCTCTACAACATTTACATGATGGAGGAGGTCCATTCGATCTTCGCCGCCGGCGCGTCCGCGGTCACGAAATTCGTCTCCGTCCCGAAGCCCGACGGCTCCGTGCGGATCGAGCGCATCTTCCAGCCGAAATACCCCTACGAATACCTCCGGGATTACCGCGAGGACGGCGGGGCGGGGAAGAGGTTGGCGCTCAGAGAAGCCGCCGCCGCGTTCTTCGCCGATGACCCTCAGAAGGAGGAACTATGAGAACCATCCAGTTTGACATCCACAGCAAAGAAGAGGCCGAGGCCTATATCCTCGAATGCGAGCAGCGGTTTTCCGACAATATCGACGAAGCCCTCGAAGGGATCTTCACGGGCGGGGAGGTCAAGACCATCGCGCTCGCGGGTCCGACCTGCTCCGGCAAGACCACCACGGCGGAGAAGATCACCCGCCGGATCCAGAGGGCGGGGAAGAAGGCCGTCGTCCTCTCGATCGACGACTTCTTCCTTTCGCGCGACGACCGCAACGTCGTGGACGGCGAGGCCCCGGACTACGATTCCGCCGCCGCGCTCGATCTCGAATACCTCGAGACCTTTATGACGCGCCTGAACGCGGGTCTGCCCGTGCTTGTGCCGCACTACGACTTTTCCTCGACCGGACGCGTCGGATATCACGAATATATCCCGCGCGAGGAGGATATATATCTCTTCGAGGGGATCCAGGCGGTTTACCCCGAGGTGACGCGACTCTTCGGGCCGGGTTACCGGAGCATTTTCATCAACGTCAATGAGGACTGCCGCTACGGCGACGTGATCCTCGAAAAAGAGGAGATCCGCCTCCTCCGCCGCACCGTGCGGGACCGCCTGTTCCGCGGCGCGACGCCCGAATTCACCCTGCATCTC
>CACZSA010000161.1 GCA_902783705.1 uncultured Ruminococcus sp. | reverse complement strand
GGCGGACAAGAGGACCCTCGGGCCGGGCCCTCTTGTCAATCACCCGGCCCCAGAGGCGCGTTCCCCGCCTCTGGACTCCACCCCTCAACGTGCGTACCTTGGCATATCTGCACCTTTGCTCAATGGGGTTTGGTCCAACGGCGGATGGAACAAGTTCCATCACGCCTATCGTACGTTGATTTTCAAGGGGCCATCACCAATTTGAGTGGCTCTTTTGGTTTTGTGGCTCGCTCAACGCCGAGTGCGCAGTTTGCACGTGTCAGCCCTTTTGATTTCGTCAAGATGAAGGTGCTGTCCGTAATCGTTAGACTTGGATCGTACATTTACGCTGTGCACCTTCATTGAGTAAAGGTCTGACACGAACCGCTGCATCCTCGGCGTCGAGCGTATCATGTTATAATCCGCTTGCCCAACCGGGAACGGCCCCTGTAATCCTGCTATGCGACAGTTTAGCCCTCATTGAACAACGCTTCCGATAGATACATGAGGTTGTACCTGAGGGGGTAGAGGTGGAGTCCAGAGGCGGAGAAGGCGCTCCTTCTTCGCCTCTGGGGCCGGGAAAGTCCAGAGAGGGCCCGACCTGAGGGTCCTCTCTGGTCCCGTCCGGAAGGACAAAAAAACTATCGACTTGGTCGATCCCAAATCCGCAAGCGTCAGCGCGCAGACAGAATGTGCGATTCAGCCCCCAAAATGTGATAATCATTCGTACAGAATCTGGTACGGGTTGCAGACACGATTTGCGCGAAGAAAATACTTCCAAAATTTTAATTTTTCCCCCTTGACATCCTCCCGTTTCTGTGCTATACTACCCCTCGAATTGACAAGTCAACCCATGCGCCCCGATCCGCAGGAAAAACCGCCGGATCTCCCGGCTGAACCCGTGCGGAACAGACGCAGAACAGCAAGAGAGGAACATCACCCCCATGGATTCGTCCTATGACGACCGCTTCGTGAGGTTCTCCATGGCGACGGAATCCCTCGCCAAGACCTTGCAGAAGTACAAAAACGACTGCCTCGAACCCTTCGGCCTGCGCAGCATGCACCTCATGACCCTCTGGTGCCTCTGGCGCAACGGCGGAGGACTGACCGCAGGGGAGCTCTCCCGCCTCTGCAGCGTCGATAAGGCGTTCGTTTCACGCGTAACCGGAGAGCTCGGCGCCCTCGGCTACGTGGACCGCATCGACCGCGGAGAGGAGCGCGGCACCCGGAGCCGGATCCTCACCCTCACCGAGCGCGGACGGGAGATCATGGAAAAAATCGACGGGATCCTCCGCTATTCCGTGGAGCGGATCACCGACGGCGTCGGACGCGAGCAGACGGAGGCCTTCTACGGCGTGCTCGACCGCTTCCGGCAGAACATTCAGGACCTGGCGGACAGGAAGAGCGATCTCCCGGACCCGATCGGATCGGGCGATTCAAACGATATAAAAGACGAAGAGACAAAGGCGGAATCATGAAAAAAACCTACAAAGTCAGAAATCATAAGAAAACCGAGCATATCTACACCCTCTGCGGCGACGTCGCCGAATACCTCGATATCCTCGCCGCGCACGACGCCAGCACCATGTTCGTCTGGAAGGAAAAGGGCGAGCAGCGCGAAATCACCTACCTTGATTTCGTCGAAGCCGTCCGCGCTCTCGGCCTCGGGCTCGGGGAGATCTTCGGGAAAAGCTCCGAGGAGCATCCCGTCCGCATCGCCGTGATCGGGGAATCTTCGCCGAAGTGGTTTGCCGCGTACCTCGCGGTCATGGCGGCGGGCTACACCGTCGTCCCGATGGACAAGGAACTCGCGATCCCCGAGATCGGCGGCTTCCTCCATTTCGCGGGCATCTCCGGCGTCGTCTATTCCGCCTCCTTCGCCGCGGCGTTCGAGGAAATGGCGCCGACCCACGAAACCCTCGACGTCCTCATCCCCATGTCCGATCCCGACACTGAAGCCCCCGCGGGTGTCCGACGCATCTCCTTCAACGCCCTCTGCGCGCTCGGCAGAAGCACGGGCCGCGAATTCGAGCCGGACGACGACCGGGAGCGCGTCGCGGAGCTTCTCTTCACCTCCGGCACGACCGGAAGCTCGAAGTGCGTCATGCTCTGCCAGCGAAACATCTTCGCGGCGATGTGCGCGGCTTGCGAGTCCGTGGACTTCCGCTCCGACGACGTCCTCGTCTCGGTCCTGCCCCTGCACCACACCTACGAGCTCACCTGCACGTGGCTCGCGGGCCTCAATTTCGGCCTTACGATCTGCATCAACGACTCCCTGCGCAACGTCCTGAAGAGCTTCCGCGAGTACCGCCCGACGGGTCTCGTTCTCGTGCCGCTCTTCATTACCACCATGTATAAAAAGATCCTCACCGAGGCGAAGAAGTCCGGCAAGGACAAGATCCTGCAGGGCGCGATCAAGGCGGCACACGCCATGAGCCTCATGGGCGTCGACATGAGCGACAAGCTGTTCGGCGACGTGCGCGAGGCCTTCGGCGGACGGCTCGAAAAGATCATCTGCGGCGGCGCGGCGCTCAATCCGGAGCTCATCGAGATCTTCGAGACCTTCGGCATCTCGATCTACGAGGGCTATGGCATCACCGAATGCTCCCCGCTCGTGGCGGTCACGCCGTACTACAAGCGCAAGCCCGGCTCGGTCGGCCCCTCGGTTCCCTGCTGCGAGGTCCGGATCGACGGTACCGAAGCGGACGACGACGGGCATGTGACCGGAGAGATCCAGGTCCGCGGCGACAACGTCATGCTCGGCTACATGAACAACGACGAGGCAAACGAAGGCGCGTTCACCGAGGACGGTTGGTACCGCACGGGCGACGTCGGCTATATGGACGCGGAGGGCTTCATCACGATCACGGGCCGCATGAAGTCGGTCATCGTGCTCGACAATGGCAAGAACGTCTTCCCGGAGGAGATCGAGGAATATCTCGAAGGGATCGACCTCATCGCGGAGAGCGTGGTCGTCGGGCGCGAAGAGGAGGACGGCACGCACCTCGTGGCGGTGATCTTCCCGAACTACGCGAAATACACAGCCCTGCAGGAGAACGAATTCCGCACGGAGATCCAGAAGCGGATCACCCAGCTCAACAAGCGCCTGCCTTCGTTCAAGCAGATCCACAAGCTCGAATTCCGCAAGACCGAATTCGAAAAGACCACGACGAAAAAGATCAAGCGGCATCTCGTGAAATAAACCCGATACGCAAAGAAAGCTCCGTCAGAAGGAAGGCGGGGCTTTCTCTTTGCGGTTATGAAGCGGAGTTTTCTGGATGTTTGTTTACGGTTCCTGGGCTTCTTTCATTGCGCGCGTCACCCGCTCGGCGTTTGCCTGGCGGTACCATTTCATGGCCTCCTCCGGGATCGCGCCATCGATGTAGGCCGCCTCGGCCTGTGAGAAGAGATAGAGCGTGTGCGGGGCGAGGATCTTCAGAACATGCCAGTCGAGCTCGCCCGCGATGACCCGTCCGAAGAGCGCCGTCCGGGATTTCTCGTCGAGAAGGGGGAGGATGTGCGCGACGAATTCGCTCTCCCGCTCCCCTTCGATCGAGTCGAACGAAGCTGAACGTATCAGGGCGGCGGTCGATTCGTCGCTCAGATAGCGCGAAAGTTCCACAACCTCCGTCATGTCGATCCCCTGCGGTCTGAGCTTTGAGGAGATTTTTTCAAGCTCGCTCGGGCGGAGGAGCGGCGCGAGGTTTTTCACGTCCTCCATCGATTCCGCCTCGCTTTCGATTCCTTTTGCAAGATCTGTGAGCACCTTCGATTCCCCGTCCGAGGGCGTCCCGGCGGCGATGAGCGATTCGATGGTCACGCCGAAGATCGAGGCGATGTCGGTGAGGATGGAGATGTCCGGAAAACTGTCGCCCATCTCATACTTGGAAATAGCCTGACGCGTGACGTTCAGCCGCTCGGCGACCTCCGACTGCGTGAGATCGGCCCGCTTGCGCAGCCTGGCGAGATACCCGCCGAATTTTTGCGTGTCAAACATGGGGAATCTTCCTTTCCGTGAATGTCAGTCCGAGGCCCGGGCTCATCCTGCGTCTTTATGATATCACGGATTTTCCCCCGCGTCAAGCAAAGAGAGGTTGCGCCGTCAGATAAACGCCCCCTGCAGAAGCGGCGCGAGGAAGAACATCACGAGGAGGACGGCGAGGAAGAGGATCCCGCGCTCCCAGAGCGTGCCGTCGGTTTTGGCGAGGGCGGGCCAGTGGAGCAGCAGGGCGCAGGCGACGAGATACCCGAGAAAGGTCCCGAGGGTGTTCGCGATCAGATCGTCGATATCCGTGATCCCCGAGAAAAGCTGGCTGATCTCCACGGCGAGCGAGAACGTAAAGCCCCAGAGCACGGCGAGGCGTCCGTCGCGGAACCGCCGCCAGAGGAGGGGCAGCATCAGCCCGATCGGGATGAACAACAGGACGTTGAGGACTGTTTCGAGCGGCGCGTCCGCCATCCCGACGAAGGGGATGAGATTGACGCGCGGAGCGTAGTGCGCCGAAAATGCGTCCGGCGGACCGGTGACGATCCAGACCACGGCGAGATACAGGGCGAAGACGGCGTAGCGCGCGGTCTTTTTCCATTCGCGGAAGAGAAGAAAATGCAGCGCGAGAAGAGACGCGCAGAGCGGCGGCAGGGCGGCGGCGAGTCCTCGGAGAAGAACCGGGGCGAAGGCGGCGATCGTGGACATGGGAGACTCCTTCGGGAGGTGAGCTGTTCAGCTTCATCATACCATACGCGCGGCGCGGATACAAGCCTTTCGGGTCGGATTTAAGCCGGGTTCAGGAAATCTTAATCCGGCGTTAAGAATGCGGACGCAGAAGATCGGGGAAAGTTTTTCTTGCATCCGGGCACAAGCTGTGATATAATGTAATTTGAAGCCTTTTCGTATGATTCTGCGGCGCATCCGGCATACTAAGCGCGGACCCGATCACGGACATGCGAAAGGACGGATGATTTTGAATACGAAAAAACTCGGAAAGACCGCGGCCCGCGCGGCGGAGGGTGTCCTCGGCGGAACGCGGGAGATCGGCGGGAAATTGCTCGACCGCTGGGGCGGAAAGAATCCCCTCCTCGTGAAGAAAAAGCTCGAGATGCAGGATATCTACTACCGCCGGCGCGATCCGGACACGGAGCTTTTCCGCTTTGAGGTGGCGTGGAACGCGGAGCTTTGGGTGCTGGCCTTCGGCGCGGCGCTGCTCTTCTTCCTCGTCGCCTACAGGCTGTCGAAAATGGGGGAACGGATGCGGATGCGGCGCCTGCGCCGGAGAAGCTGAGTTCCCGGGCGGGGCGCGTCTCCGCCGTACATAAAGGAGTACAAATGCAGAAAAGGAATCAGATCCCGCGCCTTCTCGTGCTGTCGCTGATCTGCGTCGCGATCGCGCTCGGCTACACGGGACGCCTCCTCTACTTACAGGTTTCCGGGCAGGACTATTACAGCATGTCCTCCCAGACCGTCTACCGCACGCGGACGGCGGTGATCCAGGCGCGGCGCGGCGAGATCTTCGACCGCAGCGGCGTGCCGCTTGTCGTGAATTCCGAGGCCTATGACCTCTATCTCGACTACCAGACCCTCACGCGCTCGGACGAGGAGCTGAACGAAATGCTTCTCGAGATGACCGCCATCGCCGCGCGCTCCGGGGAGGAGGCGTGCATCCTCGCGCCGAAGGAATACCTTCCCGTGACCGTGCGCGCCGACGGACTCGACTATGTGATCCCGGACGGCTTCTCCGACACGGCGGCGGGTCGGCGGTACTTCAAGCTCATCGATGAGCTCAACGTCAAGGCGGACGCACCCGTCGAGGACCACATCCAGGCCCTGATGCTCTACTACGGCATCCTCGCCCGCGAGCAGGACCCGATCACGAAGGAGGTCACGTACTACTACCGCTACACATATGACGTCGCCTCCACCCTCTTCGCGCGACGGCTCGACATGACCCTCACGCAGTTCGCGCCGGGGAATCCCTACAAGATCGCAGAAGACGTCTCCCTCGCGTTCATCACGGGCATGGAGGAGCTCTATTCCCGCGGCTTCACCGTACAGGCGGAGCGCGGGCGCAGCTACTGCTACCCCGGCTATCTCTCGCACATCCTCGGCTACGTCGGGTCGATCCCCGGCGAATCCGCCGACTACTATACCGAGCGCGGCTATGCGCTCAACGCCACGGTCGGACGCGCAGGCTGCGAATCCGCGTTTGAGGAATACCTGCACGGCACCGACGGCACCCTCTCGATCACCGAGGACGGATACGGCAACGTCGTCTCCACCGAGGTGGTGAAGGAGCCGGTCGCCGGGCGGGACGTCTATCTCACCGTCGACATCAACATGCAGATCGTCGCGGAGAACGCCCTGGCCCGCAACATCGCACGGATCCGCGAGGAGGCCAACCCCTATAAGGCCCTCACCGGTGAGGATGCGTCCGCGGGCGGGCTGACCGTCATCGATCCGGACAACAATGAGATCCTCGCGATTGCCTCCTATCCGACCTACAACCTCGCGCTTTATGCCGAGGACAGCGCGTATCGGAGCAATCTGATCGGCGACACGGAAACCTCGCCCATGCTCAACCGCGCGCTGATGGGCGGATACGCGCCGGGCTCCACGTTCAAGATCGGCGTCGCGACGGCGGCCCTCATGGAAAAGACCATCACGAAGGACACAATCATCGACGCGCAGGGCCAGTACATGTATTACGCCGACACGGGATATACGCCGCGCTGCTGGCTCTACCTCCTCACGGGGCAGGTCCACGGCAAGATCAACGTCGTCACGGCGATTCAGGAATCCTGCAACTATTTCTTCTTCGACGTGGGCCGCCGGCTCACGATCCAGAAGATGAACGAATACTGCCGCCATTACGGCCTCGGCGAACACACCGGGATCGAGCTGCCGGAATCGACCGGGATCCTCGCGGGACCGGACTACCGGAGCAGCAACGGACTCCTCGCGTGGGGGCCCGGCGACACCCTGCAGGCCGCCATCGGACAGAGCGACAACCTCTTCACGCCCCTCCAGCTCGCCTGCTACCTCTCGACCGTGCTGAACAAGGGCACGCGGTACGAGGCGCACATCCTGAAGGAGATCCGCGATTTCCGCGGCGAGGAGCCCGTCTGGCGGAACGAAACGGTCGTCGCCGACGAGATCAAGATCCCGGACGATATTCTGAACACCGTGCGGGAAGGCATGAAGGGCGTTATGGACCTCGGTTCCGCGGCGACGGTCTTCGCCGATTACGACATTCCGGTCGGCGGCAAGACCGGTACGGCGCAGGTGCATGAGGACCGCTCCGACAACGGTATCATGATCGCGTTCGCGCCGTTCGACAAGCCCGAGCTGATCGTCACCTGCGTCATCGAACAGGCGTCCGGCGGTACCGAAACGGGCTATTCGATCCGCGACATCTTTGACTATTACTTCAACGTCGACGAGATCCGTGCGCGGAAGGCCGCCGAGGAAGCGGAAGAGGCCGCCCGGATCGCCGCGGAGGAAGCCGAACGTCAGGCTGCCGAGGAAGCGTACGCCGCGTACCTCGCCGAGCAGGAACGGCTGTATCAGGAATCGCTCGCAGCCGCCGCAGAAGCCGCGAACGCCGAGCCCGTGCCAGCGGTCCCGCAGACGGAGATCCCCGCAGACACGGCGCCCCTCGAGCCCTCGATCCCGGCGGAGGAGCCCGCGAGCGGCTACGTCGACGACGGGAGCGCATGGCTCATCGATATTCCGTAATAACGGAGAGCAAACGGAGGAAGATATGCCCGAGGTATCCCGCATTCACGCGGTTTTGAAGGAGCTCTACCCGGACGCGCTGTGCTCGCTCGAATACGGCGGCGATCCGTGGCGCCTGCTCATCGCCGCCCGTCTCTCGGCCCAGTGCACCGACGAGCGGGTGAACATCGTCTGCGTTCCGCTTTTCGAGGCGTTCCCGGACGTGTACGCGATGGCGGAGGCGGAGATCCCGGCGGTCGAGGAGATCATCCGGCCCTGCGGCCTCTTTCACACGAAGGCCGAATCCTGCGTCGCGATGTCCCGGCAGATCGTCGAGCTTCACGGAGGCCGGGTCCCCGATACGATGGAGGAGCTGCTCGCGCTGCCCGGCGTGGGACGAAAGATCGCGAATCTCGTTCTCGGCGACTGCTTCGGCAAGCCCGGCATCGTCGCGGACACGCACTGCATCCGGCTGAACGGACGCTTCGGCTTCTATGACACATCCCTCAAGGACCCGGCGAAGGTCGAGCGCATTCTTGACGGGATCGTCCCGGGGGAGGAGCAGGCGGCGTACTGCCACCGGATGGTGCTCTTCGGACGGGAATACTGCATGGCGCGCTCTCCGCGGTGCGGGGAATGCCCCCTCATGCGGGAGGAGCTCTGTACATACGGACGGGAACACGGAGTGAAGCAATCGTGACGGAACTGGAAAATAAAGAAATCTCGATCCCCCTGCCGGAGCCGGTGGCGTTCGTGCTCGGACGGCTGGAGGCAGCGGGCTATCACGCGTACGCGGTCGGCGGATGCGTCCGGGATCACCTCATGGGGCGGATCCCCGGCGACTATGACGTCACGACGGACGCGCGCCCGGAGGAGATGCAGGCGGTGTTTGCGGACTGCCGCGTGGTGGAGACGGGACTGAAGCACGGGACCCTGACGGTCGTGCGGGACGGGATGAACGTTGAGACGACGACCTACCGCATCGACGGGACCTACGCCGACGGACGCCACCCCGACGCCGTGACCTTCACGGACCGCCTCGCGGACGACCTGTGCCGCCGGGATTTCACGATCAACGCGATGGCCTACGCGCCGGGGCAGGGGATCGTCGATCTCTTCGGCGGGCGGGCGGATCTCGCGGCACATCGGATCCGGTGCGTCGGACGGGCGGCGGACCGCTTCGGTGAGGACGGGCTGCGCATCCTGCGGGCCCTGCGCTTTGCGTCGGTGCTGGATTTCGCCTGCGACGCGGAATGCCGGGACGCGGTGACGGACGGGATGGCGCTTCTCGACCGGATCTCGCGCGAGCGTATCTGCGCGGAGACGACGAAGCTGCTCGGAGGCGTCGGCGCGGCGCGGATCCTCGGGGAATACGCCCCGGTCGTCGCGCATGTGCTCCCGCCGCTCACAGCGGAAAACGTGCGGCGTGCGGCGGAGGTCTTCGCCCGGATGGAGCGGGAGGTGCCCGTATCCGTGCGCTGTGCCGTGCTTCTCGATTCGCTGGACGCGGAGACGGCGGGGCATGTGATGGACACGCTCAAGCCCTCGCGGGACGAGAAGCGCGCGGTCCTCTCCCTGCTGACGCGCCGCGGGGAGATCGACCGGAGCCCATACGGCGTGAAATGCCTGATGCGCGACGCCGGGGACGGTTTCCCGGAGGTCTGGGCGGGATTTGCCGCGCTCACGGGCCGGATCACGCGCGACGAGGCCGACGAGGTAAAACGGGTAGCCCGGGCGATCCTCGCGGCGGACGAATGCCGCAGTCTCGGCGGACTCCGGGTCGACGGGCGGGATCTCGCCGCGCGCGGGTTCCGCGGACCGCAGATCGGGGAGACCCTCGCCGCGCTGCTGGATCAGGTG
>CACZSA010000160.1 GCA_902783705.1 uncultured Ruminococcus sp. | reverse complement strand
TCTGCGCTTCGGATTGAGGTAGCGGCCCTCGAGGTGGATCCCGGCGAGCGTCGCCATGCCCGGCGTGACCTCGCGGTTTTCGGAGATATGCGCAATCGAGTTCTCGAGCGATTCCATCGTTGCGGAGGCGAGGGTCGCCATGAGGGTCGTGGTCCCGGCCTTCGCGTAGGAGCGGCGCAGGGCCTTCACCGCTTCGTCGTCGACCTGATTGAAGTCGAAGCCGGAGCGTCCGTGCGTGTGCACGTCGACGAGGCCGGGGAGAAGAGAACGCCCGGAGCAGTCGACGACGGTGCAGCCGTCCGGGAGGGGGCCGGTATAGGCGGGATCGGCAACGACGCCGTCCTTCGCCAGAAGATCCGCTTTGTGGAACATTCGTTCCGCGGTCGAATAGACATATCCGTTCTGAAAGAGCGTGTACATGAGGGGGTCTCCTTTCGGTGCAGAGGATTCCGGCAAAAAGCGCCGGAAAGATTTTCTCAACCATTATAATATTATAACAGAAAATCTTGCCGTTTACAAGATGTTCTTTCTATACAGAGTGCACAGGAATATTCATAAACCCATTGCATAAATCCGCCAAACTACACGGAGAGCGGGGGCCTTGTTCAAAAAAAAGCAAAAATAAATCGGAACGCGCCGCCTGCATCGAATCTGCACAAGTCACAAAGCCGAAAAAAAGCGGAAGTTTTTTGAAAAAACCTCTTGCATTTTCGGATTCCGTATGCTATAATACAAAAACGTGAGTAACTTTGAATGAGGTGAAAAATAATGAAACAGGGAATCCATCCTCAGTATAAAGAGGTAACGATCCGCTGCGCGTGCGGCGAGACCGTGGTGACCCGCTCTACCAAGGGCGACGCCAACGGTGAGCTTCGCGTGGATATCTGCTCCAAGTGCCATCCCTTCTACACCGGCAAGCAGAAATTCGTTGATTCCGGCGGACGCGTGGACAAGTTCAAGAAGCGTCTCCAGCAGAGCGGCAGATAACTGCCCGGCAAAATTTGTCCGAGAAAGTCGTCGGACAGGTGCGCGAAGCCTGCGGCTTTGATGCCTGTCCGGCTTTTTCTTTGTCCCGGAAAGGAGGATCGAACCATGGAGAACACGGAGAAAAAGAAGGTCATCCTGTGCGCGATTTACCCGCAGGGCGGCGAGGAAGCGGAGAACGTCTCCCTCGGAGAGCTCGAACGGCTTGCCGAGACCGCGGGATGCGAGGCGGCGGCGATCGTCACGCAGTGCCGCGAGCGTCCGGACGTGAAGACGGTCCTCGGCTCCGGGAAGATCGCGGAGCTGTCGGAGCTGTGCGGCGCGCTGGGCGTCGATCTCATCGTGTTCGACTGCGAGCTCTCGCCGTCGCAGATCAAGTCGGTCGAGGACGCCGTCGGGCATGACGCCGCGGTGATCGACCGGAGCATGCTGATCCTCGACATCTTCGCCGATCACGCACGCACGAGCGAGGGCCGGCTCCAGGTCGAACTGGCGCAGCTCAAATACACCTCGCCGCGGCTCATCGGGCGGGGGAAGGAGCTCTCCCGTCAGGGCGGCGCGTCCTCGTCCGGTTCGGTCGGGGCGAGAGGCCCCGGCGAGACGAAGCTCGAGATCGACCGGCGGCGGGTCCGCGAACGGATCTCCGCCCTCGAGGACGAGCTCGAGCGAGTGGCGCAGAACCGCCTCGTGATGCGCAGCCAGCGGGACCGCTCCGGAATCCCGAAGGTCGGCATCGTCGGCTACACCAACGCGGGGAAGAGCACCCTGCTCAACACCCTGACGGGCGCGGGCATCCTCGCCGAGAACAAGCTCTTCGCGACGCTCGACCCGACGACGAGACAGTTCACGACCCCGGGCGGCGTGAAGATCCTTCTGACCGATACGGTCGGCTTCATCCGCAACCTGCCGCACCACCTCATCAAGGCGTTCAAGTCGACGCTCGACGAGGCCGTGTACTCCGATCTGCTCCTCATCGTCATCGACGCGTCGGACCCCGAGTTCATCGCGCAGACAACGGTGACGACCGATCTTCTCGAGGAGCTCGGCGCGGCGGGAAAGCCCACGATCTACGTCTTCAACAAGTGCGACGCGGCGGCGGACCGGGACGCGCTCGTGCACATGAAGACCCTCGCCTCGAAATCCGGCACGGACGTCGTGTTCGTCTCGGCGAAGACCGGAGCCGGATGCGACGCGCTCGTCTCGAAGATCGAGGAGACCGTCATGGCGGGCAAGCACCGCGTGACGCTGCACATCCCGGTCGAGGACGGCGCGGTCACGGG
>CACZSA010000159.1 GCA_902783705.1 uncultured Ruminococcus sp. | reverse complement strand
GGGTGTGGCGGAATTGGCAGACGCGCAAGATTCAGGTTCTTGTGGGGGCAACTTCGTGAAGGTTCAAGTCCTTTCACCCGCAGATCGGAATCCGGGCCCCTCACAGGGTTCGGATTTCTTGTTATCCGGCAGGCCATCCCCCGACGAAAGGCGGATCCCCCCATGGAAGCGTTCTACGGATTCCTCGAAACCGGCTTTGAATGGCTCATCTCCTACGCCATTCTTCTCATCGAGTTCATCGGCGTCGCCGTCCTCATGATCTCCGTCATCCGCGGCGTCGTCGGGCTTTTTACGCGCAAAAAGCACGTCCGCCTCGAGCTTGCCGAGGGGATCGCCCTCTCGCTCGAATTCAAGATGGGCGGCGAGCTGCTCCGCACCGTGAGCGTCCGCGACTGGAACGAGCTTCTGATCCTCGGCGCCGTCATCCTCCTCCGCGCCGCGCTCACCTTCCTCATCCACTGGGAGATCGGCCTCGAGACCCGCAAGACCGAGGGTCCCGCCTCCGATCCCATGAAAAAGTGAGACCCGGGACCGCGCGAAAATCCGGCCAAAAAGACGAGAAAATCTTTCGAATCAATCTTGACAATCCCGCCCCGGCGTGGTATAATAAATCCACCGTGCGGATGTAGTTTAGTGGTAAAACGCCAGCTTCCCAAGCTTGAGTTAGGGGTTCGATTCCCCCCATCCGCTGAGAGACAAGACCGCTGCGGGTCCGCCCGTCGAGCGGTTTTTTCTTCCGGTACCCCGCCGCACACGTTTTATTTGCATAAAACGAAAAATCCACCGTCCCGTACCGCGGACGAATGGATTTACGCGTTCTGTGTTTCGATATATATATTTCTCAGATTTGTCATGGCTCAGAATGTCACTGGTCTCCCTCAGACGGGATCGGGTTCGCCGTTCTCGATGGCCTCGGCCTCTTTCTCCGCCGCGACGCGGGCCGCTTCGGTCTCGTAAGCTCTGAGGACCTCCTCTTCAAGGAGACCGCGGAAATCTGCGTTGATGGGATGCACGATGTCCCGGTAGGTGCCGTCGCTCTTCTTGCGGCTCGGCATGACGATGAAATTCTTGTCGCGGACGCTGATGACTTTGATGTCGTGGAGTACGAGCTGACCGTCAAACGTGACGGACACGATCGCCTTCATCGGACCGTCGTCAAAAAGTTTTCTGACTTTGATGTCGGTGATGATCATGATTACCTCACATATAGTTGGGTTGCGGTACATAATAATTATACACGATCTGTATGAAATTTCATTGAGGAATTCATGAAATATTTTTAAAATGTAATTGCGCACAGTTTAATAATACGACAAAAATGTTGAAAAACCGACAGTTTCCGCCCGGCAGCCCCGGCATCGGAAGAACCGGAGCGGATGGAACCCAATGAAAGAAGGTTGCATAATCTATGGCGCTGCCCAACACCCATATCGGACCGGAGGGGATCACGTCCCTGCTCGCGGGCAAAAAGAAGCTGTTTTTCGCCGGGATCGGCGGGGTGAGCATGAATTCCCTCGCGGCGGTCAGCCATCTGCGCGGCTACGAGGTCGCGGGATATGACCGCACGCTGTCGGAGATCACGCGCAGGCTCGAGAAAATGGGCATTGCCGTGTACTACGAGGCCGACGAAGCCCATGTCTATGACGCGGACGCGCTTATCTATACCGTTGCCATGCCGGAGACCAATCCGGAATACGCATGGGCCAAGGCGCACGGCATCCCGCTCATCTCCCGCGCGGACTACCTCGGCTGGCTCATGACCGGATACCGTGTCCGCATCGGCGTCTCCGGGACCCACGGGAAGAGCACCACGACGGGCATGCTCTGCCGCATCCTCACTTCGGCGGGCGTCGATCCGACCGTGCTCAACGGCGCGCCCCTCCTCGAGACGGGGACGTTCGACCGCATCGGCGGGCACGACTATTTCGCGTTCGAGGCGTGCGAGTACATGGATTCCTTCCTCGACTTCCAGCCGACGACCGCCATCGTGCTCAACATCGAGCTCGACCACGTCGACTATTTCCATTCGATGGACCAGCTGCGCGGCTCCTTCGTGAAGTTCACGGACCTGACCGGGCAGGACGGCCTCGCGGTGCTCAACGCGGACGACGCGAACTGCCGCATGATCCGCTCCGAGTGCGCCTGCCGCACGGTGACCTTCGGACGGGAAAATCCGGAGGCGGACTACTCCTCGGCAAACGAGCGGACGGAGGGCGGCTATCCCTCCTTCGACGTCGTGCGCGCGGGGAAGACCCTCGGGCACGTGACCCTGAAGATCCCCGGCGAGCACAACATCGCGAACGCCGTGGCGGCCTTTGCGGCCTGCGCGGAGAACGGGATCGATCCCGGGATGATCGCGGAAGGCCTCAGCCTCTACGAGGGGATCGGGCGGCGCATGGAACGGGTGTGCGGAACGTCCGGCGGGGCGGCGGTCTATGCGGACTACGCGCACCATCCGACCGAGATCTCCGTGACGCTCAAGGGCGCGCGCGCGATCTGCCGGGGACGGCTCCGCGTGGTGTTCCAGCCGCATACCTTCTCCCGGACGGCGGAGCTCTTCGACGGCTTTGTCGAGGGCTTCGCGAACAGCGGCGCGGACGAGGTGATCCTCTGCGACATCTACCCGGCGCGCGAGACGAACATCTACGGCGTCACATCCGAAGGGCTCGCCGAAGCGATCGCGGCGAAGGGCACACACGCATCCCGCGCGGAGAGCTTTGAAGCCGCGGCGGAGCGCATGGACCGCGATGCGGAGGCGGACGACCTCGTCATCGTCATGGGCGCGGGGGACGTCATCCGGGTCGCGGAGATCCTCAGGGCGCGGAACAAGAAGAATTCAGAATAATTGAAAGGAAGGGGCTGTCGCAAAACAGTTCAAAAGTTTTGATCGACCTTTTTCAAAATGGCCGCCGGGGATGCGCAGCTCCCCTGTTCTTAGGG
>CACZSA010000158.1 GCA_902783705.1 uncultured Ruminococcus sp. | reverse complement strand
TTGAGCACTTCCATTATACCAGATTTTCGGGGTTTGTGCCACTTTTTCTTTGCTCAGGCCTTATGGGGATTCGGTTTTGGTCGGGTGGGGGTGTGGGAAGTTTGAGTAATATGCGTATCGAATGAACAGCACGCATTCCGAAATCACGCAATCCGAGGAGGCATTCATAAAGAAAACCGCCCTCGACGGCAACGGACAGACCGACATGACCGACTGCTGGGGACTCAACGGCACCTGCCTCAACGACGCCGAAGCCTACATGCAGGGCAGCCGCGTCTCGATGGTCACCCGCGACGAGGAGGGCTGCCCGATCCTCATCAACTTCGAGTCCCTGTACAACGAGAGCATCGGCAACCCGTGGTTCGTGATGCGCACCCTGATGCCCGCGAAGAACGCGAGCTTCTCCTCTTGGTGGGCGCCCATCCGCAAGAGCATGAACAAGATCTTTGAAAAGGCCATCCAGAAGCGGAAGGATCTCGACTGATGATCCGAAACTCCGCCGCATTCCCCGAACGGATGCGGCGGTTTTTTTGCCTTTGTTCATAATTATGTACTGTCAGCAGATGTAAATTGTTATCCTATGTTCAGTATCGCTTTTGGACATAACAGAATCCATGCTCATCCGAACGCCGGGAAAAAGAGACGCCGAAGGGGACGAAACACTAAGATATTTAAGGGTTTTTAGGAGATTTCGCCGCAAAAATCTCCCAAAATCCCTTGACACCTTAGTCATTTTGGTGTATAATGTACCAATGAATTTTTTGCCTTGGAGCGGAAATCCGAAGCATGGGAGGTGCGCATGCCGTCTTATGACCGATTGCTCGTCGCCTCGTCGAAGGGCGGCGTCGGCAAAAGCACCACCGCGCTCGGACTTGCTGCGGAGTTCGCGCGTCTCGGAAAACGGGTCCTCCTCGTTGACCTCGATTCGACCAGCCGCTCGCTCGATCTTCTGACCGGATGCGAGGACCGCGCGCTCTTCACCTTCGCCGATCTCTTCGCGGACATGCCGCCCGAGAAAATCGCGCTTGTACCGGACGAGTCGCTCCCAAATCTCTCCCTCCTCCCCGCGATGAACGCCGCCGATGTGCGCCGCCTCACGGAAGAGCGGGGCGAGAAGTCCGGAGAGCTCGCGCGGGATGGGATCGAGATCCTCCTCGACTGGGAGGACGGGTTCGACATCCTCGTCTGCGATACGGGCGGAGGGCTCGACACCGCCTGCGCCGTCGCGGATCTCTTCCCCTTCGCGCTCGTCGTCTCGGAGCAGAGCCAGACCTCGATCCGGGCCGCCGAATACGCCGCGGGACGCCTCGAACGCGCGGGCGCGGGACTTCTCCGCCTCGTCGTCTCCTCGTTCGATCTCGGGGCGGTCCGCCGGGAACACCGCGCGGGGATGATCGAAATGATCGATTCCTCGGCGCTCCAGTGCGTCGGCGTCATCCCCTTCGACAAGACGCTCCAGCGCGCGCAGGACAAGGGGATCCTCCCCCCCGGACGCGCTCTGTCGGCAATGGCCTGCCGCAACATCGCCCGGCGGATCATGGGCTACGGCGTTCCCCTTTTCGACGGGATGCCTTCCCTCGCCCGTCGGACGCAGCGTGCGCTCTGAAATTCATGTTTTCTCACGATTGAGATCTTATTACACACGAAAGGAACGGATGACTCATGGACATTGCCCTCATTGCAGACGACACCAAAAAGGAACTCATGACGCAGTTCTGCATCGCCTATTGCGGAATTCTCTCGAAGCATCACATCTGCGCCACCAGTATCACCGGAAAGTACGTGCAGGAAGCCACCGGACTTGAAATCGAAAAGCTCCTGCCCGGTTCCCACGGAGGCGCCCAGCAGATCACATCCCGAATTTCGTACAACGAAATCGACGTGCTCCTCTATTTCCGCAGCACGACCCCGAACCACGAGTTTGACGAAAACGAATACAACCTGCTCCGCATGTGCGACGTGCACAACGTGCCGATGGCGACGAACATCGCGACGGCGGAGGTCCTGATCTGCGCTCTCGACCACGGCGACCTTGACTGGCGCGAGATCGTGAATCCGCGTTCGGACTACAACCGCCGCAGACGCGGTCTGACCTACTGATGCTCCGGATCCTTGCGTTGGGAGACGTGGTCGGCGAGGAAGGCGTCCGTCTGCTCGAGAGCGGGGGACGACTGCGCCGCATGATCGGCGAGCGCCGGGCGGACCTGACGATCGTGAACGGCGAGAACTCCGCGGAGGGGAACGGCATCTCGAAGGAATCGGCGGAGCGGCTCCTCGACGCGGGCGCGGACGTCCTCACGGGCGGGAACCACACATGGCGCCGCCGGGACGTCTACCGTCTTCTCGACGACGGCGAAGCCCTGATCCGCCCCGCGAATTATCCTCCGGACGCACCGGGCGTCGGGTACCTCATCGCCGAGGCGCGGGGATACCGGGTGCTCGTTCTGAATCTGATCGGCACGGTCTACATGGAGCCCGTGACGCCGCCCGCGGACACCGCCTCGCGGATCCTCAAAAACGAGCGGGGGAACTATGACTTCGCGGTGTGCGATTTCCACGCGGAGGCGACGAGTGAAAAGCTCTTCCTCGTGCGGTACTTCGACGGGAAATTCGCGGCCCTCTTCGGCACGCACACGCATGTGCAGACGGCGGACGAGCAGATCCTGCCGGGAGGGACCGGATACATCACGGACCTCGGGATGTGCGGCTCGACGGCGGGGATCCTCGGGGTGAAGACGGAATCGATCGTCCACAAGTTCACACTGCGCACGCCGGTGCAGTTTGAGCCCGCGCACGGCTCGCCGCGGATCCGCGGATGCTTGTTTGAAATCGACGAAAAAACCGGAAAGTGCGTCCGGGTCGAACGCATCGACGAAGAATGAAGAATGGAAGAGAAAGTCCCGGGGCAGCTGCGCTGAGGACTTTTCCTTTTTCTGCCTTCCCGATCGGATCAAAAAAATCTTTATCTTCCCCCTTGACATCGGCGCTCGGCGGGTGTATAATAATACAAACCTTTGAGGAAGAGTGAGTACGTCCTGTTCAGACCTCCAAGAGAGCCGCCGGCGGTGAGATGGCGGCAGGTACGGCAGAACCGAATGGACTTCCGAGGGCGACCGGAACAGCGGACGGATTTTCCCCGCTCAGTATGGAAGCCGGAGTACGACGCTCCGTCATCAAACGTCCCGCGTATGATGGTACGCGATGAGTGGGCGCAGCAATGCGTCAATATGGGTGGCACCGCAGGACGTTTCGTCTTGTCCCATGAAAGCAGCAGGCTTTCGGGACGAGGCGTTTTTTATTTGCCCGGAAGCAAAACCACATCGTTTCGGAAAGGAGT
>CACZSA010000157.1 GCA_902783705.1 uncultured Ruminococcus sp. | reverse complement strand
CTACCGGATGTACATGCCCTTCATGTCCGACCGCTACGAGCCGATCCCGTCCTCCGTCATCGCCGAGGGCATCGACTACTGGAACGGTGCGGGTGACCGGGGAGACGCCGCGATGTATCTCTACGGGGCCTCCCGTTTCGCCCTCACCGTCGGGGACCGCGCGATCGCCCGAGAGCTCTGGCCCGCGATCCGCTGGTGCGCCGAATACTGCGAGCGGAAAAAGAACGCGGCGGGCGTCATCGCATCGGACCGCGACGAGCTTGAAGGACGCTTCCCCTCGGGCGACGCCAACCTCTGCACCTCCACGCTCTGCTACGCGGGTCTTCTCGCCGCAGCTTCCCTCGCGGAGGAGCTCGGCGAGGACGGCGCAGTCTACCGGGAGCGCGCGGAAGAGCTCCGGACGGCGATCGAGTCGTTCTTCGGATATACGATCCACGGCATCCCGGCCTATCGGTATTACGAGGGCTGCGAGGTGATGCGCTCCTGGATCTGCATGCCGCTCTGCGTCGGGATCTACGACCGGGCCAAAGCCACCGTCGACGCGCTCACCTCGGAATACCTCATGCGTCCCGACGGATTCCTCACCGCCGAGGGCTCGGAGACGATCTGGGACCGCTCGACCCTGTACAGCCTGCGCGGCATCTTTGCCTCCGGGTACACCGACCGCGCATGGGAGCTGCTCGACCGCTACGTGAACAACCGGCTGCTCGGCGAGCGCGTACCCTACGCCGTCGAAGCCTATCCCGAGGGCGGGCGCCGTCATCTCTCCGGCGAGAGCGCGCTCTTCTGCAAGATCATCCTCGAGGGCATGCTCGACCTCACGCCGACCGGGACCGCTTCCTGCACCGTCAAGCCGACCCTCCCCGCGGGCATGGATCACCTCTATCTCGACAATATCCGCGCGTTCGGCTCCGTCTTCGGCGTCCATTTCGACCGGGACGGCTGGCAGGTCCTGCGCTCCGACGGCTCCCTGCTCGCCCGTGGAAAATGCGGCGAGTGCGGCGAAGTCCGCTTCTGAAATTCAACCGCGTACATTGGAGGAACAGATGGACATCAAGATCATGACCTACAACATCCAGCACGGGCATGTGCACCTGTCGAATCCCGGGCGGATCGACCTCACCGTCATGGCGGACGTCATCCGGGACGAGGACGCCGACATCATCGGACTGAACGAGGTCCGCGGGCGCGGCGTGCATCCCGAATACACCGCGCAGACGGAGTTCATGGCGGGATATCTCGGCTATCACGGCTGGTTCGGGCGTTCGTTCTATGTCGGCGGATGGAACCCCTACGGAAACGCGGTCCTTTCCCGCTGGCCGATCGTCGAGGCGAAGGTGTATTCGATCCCGGATCCCGCAAACCCGGCGGACGCGCCGCGCTTTGAGCCCCGTTCGATCCTGCGCGCGGTGATCGATCTCCCGGACGGGGGACGCTTCGCCGTGTATTCGTCGCATTTCGGCCTCTCGCCCGTCGAAGCGGAGCACGCCGCCTCCTTCGCCGCCGCGCTGACCGCCGAAGAGTCCCTGCCCTTCGCGCTCATGGGCGACTTCAACGTCACGCCGGACGATCCGGTCCTCACGCCCCTCGGCGCGCGGCTCCATGAAACGCATTCGATCCTCGTCTCGCGCGGGGAGAAGAGCCATCCGTCCCACGCGCCCTCGTCGCTGATCGACTACATCTATACGTCAAAGAACGTGACCGTGCGGGACGTGCGCGTGCGGCAGATCGTCGCGAGCGATCACTGCCCCATTGTCGCCGAGATCTCGTTCTGAATCCCGAATTTCGCCGTCCGGCAGGTCTGACCATGCTCCGGGCGGCGGTGTTTTGCTGTCATGCCAATCCCAAGCGAAAACCTCCCGAAAAAACGCGCGGAACAACGACGATGTGCGAAAGTTTGAAAAAACAACCGTCGTTCCGTCCGCGGAAATCGAAATCCGCCGTCCGCGCGGCGCGGTTATGCACAACCTGTGGAAAAGTCCTGTGGAAACACGGGTTTCCGGGCATCCGCCGTCGGACGGAGATGGAAATCGCATCCATTGACGCACGAAGAGGTACGTATGAATTATCAACCTGCCCTCCCCTCCGACGCCCTCCGCGCCGCCGAAACCTTCAACCGGCTGACAAGCGGCTCTTTTCTGCTTCCCGTGGACGAGGCGGAGGCGGGCGCGCTCTTTCTCCCCGGTCATCCCCTGCCCGATCCGGGTCTGTCCGCGGAAAAGACGGCGATTTTTGCCTCCGCGGGCGGGGAAGACGTCGGATTTGTCTCCGGAAACGCGCAGATCGGGGCGGAGACGGGCTATGTGACGGTCGTGCTCGCCCCGGACGACGGGATCCGGCGCGCCCTGCTCGATTGCCTGATCCGCACGATGCGGCAGAAGAATCCCGCACTCCGGCGGCTCCGATGGGTATTTTATAATCCCTGCCTGCTGCGATGGCGGGTGCCGGGCGGGGAGGGATTTCACCATCCCGGACTCCCGGGCGTCCCGTCGGATTCGCCGCTGTTCGATTTCCTCGCGCGCGAAGGATGGCGGGAATTCGCCCGGATGAACGTCTACGCGCGCGCCCTCGCAGAATACCGGATCCCGGACGCGCTCCGGGAGAGGACACGGGAGAACGCGGCGCGGGGACTTTCCGTACGGCTCTGGGATCCCGCGCGCGACGGCTCCTTCGGCCCGCTCACGGACGCGCTCGGCAGTGACGACTGGCGGCGGATCCTCCTGTCAAACGAAGCCTCCCCCGATCCCCTGCCCGTCGTGATCGCGGCGGACGAGCGGGAGGAGACGCTCCAGAAGAACGGCGGGCGGTCCTTCGTGTGCGGGTTCGCCGGACCCATGCGCCGCACCCCGGACGGGCGGGGATGGTTCGCGGGCATCGGCATCCACCCGGACTACCGCCGCCTCGGCCTCGGCTCGACGCTCTTCGCCGCGCTCTGCGAAGGGCTCGGCTCGCTCGGCGCGGACTACATGACCCTCTTCACGAACACGGACGGCGCGGCGCACCGCATCTACGAGGCCGCGGGCTTCGAGGCGCGTCAGACCGTCTCGGCGATGGAATGCGATCTTTCCCGCGGGTTATGAAATCCCGGTGAATAACTGCGCCGATTTTTGTAAAGCCTCCCGGAAAAGACTTGAAATCCGTTTTTTCGTGTGGTATAATATCCGGGTACATTCCGGTTATCCGCAAACAATTGAAAGGAGCTTTTCCAGAACATGACGAAGGAAAAGAAAAAATCGATTCTGATCACGGTCTGCGTGATCCTCGCGGCCATCCTGGTGATCGGGCTGGTCGTCTACAACCGCCTCTATGACTCCGGCGTGATCCTGCGCTCGAAGACCGCCGCCTCGACCGAGCACTTCAAGGTCTCGGGCACGATGATGGCATATTTCTACAACACGCAGTACCAGACCTATTACTCGTATTTCAGCTATCTCGGCATCCAGCCGGGGACCTCTCTGAAGAGCCAGCCCTGCTCCCTCCTCTCGAACGGCGGGTCCTGGTACGACTACTTCATGGCCTCCACCGAGAGCTACGTCGGCAATATGCTCGCGCTCTGCGAAGGGGCGTATGAAAAGGGCCTCTCCCTCGACGACAGCGACAAGGCCTCGATCGACGCGAACCTCGCCGCGCTGGACGAGACCGCCAAGGCGTACGGCTACAACGCGAAGACCTACCTGCTCATGACGATGTCCAACCCCGTGAACACGGCGGATGTCCGCAAGTGCATGGAGCTCAACGCGCTCGCGCAGAAGTACTACACGCAGTATATGGATTCTCTCTCCTACACCGACGCGCAGATCGAGGAATACTACAACGAAAACGCCTCGACCTTCGAGGGTGTGGACTACTACTCCTACACACTCTATTCGACCGACTTCGCCGAATACGACGAGAACGAGAACCCGACCACCACCTCCGCCGAGAACTCTGCGAAGGCTTACGAAGCCGCAAAGACGCTTGCCGCCGCGACCTCCGCCTCCGCGTTTGAAGATGCGCTCCGCGCGCTCGCCACGACCGATGGTTCCAGTGAGGATTCCGTGAACTCCGCGATCGCGAACGCGTTCCACCGCCACGCCCTCGCTTCCTCCATCCCGACGATTTCCGACTGGGCTTTCTCCGCGAAGGCCGGCGAGAGCATGATCGACGGCGAAGAAGGCGCGACGACCTACACCGTCTACCTCCTCGCCAAGGAGCCCTACCGCGACGAGCAGAAGACCCGCGACGTCCGCCACATCCTCTTCCAGCATGAAAACCACGACGATTCCACGGCAGCCGACGCGGCTTATGCCGAATGGGAAGCCGCCGGATTCACCGAAGAGAAGTTCATCGAAATGGTCCCGACCTACTCCGAGGATCCGGGTTCCGTCGAAAACGGCGGTCTCTATGAGAACGTCGCGTACGGCGATATGGTCACCGAATTCAACGACTGGCTCTTCGACGAGAGCCGCAAGCCGGGCGACCACGATCTCATCGAATCCGCCTCGACCGGATGGCATCTGATGTACTACGTCGGCGAAGGGGAGATGGCTGCATGGCAGCTCACCGTCGAGGACGCTCTGAAGAACGCGGACTACAACGCGATGATTTCGGGCTATACCGAGGGCATCACCTACCATCCCGAGGTCTATTCGCAGATCAACGGCTGAGTCCATTACCGGGGACGGGAGCTTTTCCCGTCCCCTTTATCTTTCAGGATATCACAGGAGGATCACGACATGATCGCTTACAACGAGATCACCACCCTCTTCGTCTCCCCCTCCGGCGGGGATCCCATGAGCGGCACGGAACGGACCTCGTCCGCCGCGGGCGCGCCTTTTCCCTCGCTCGACGCCGCCTTCTCCTTCATCGCCGGGCTTCGCCGCGTGGGCGTCGGTCAGCCGATCACCGTGCGCCTGCTCGAAGGCATTCACTGCCTCTCCCATACCGTGAAGATCGGCCCCGCCGTCACCCGCGTCACGATCGAGCCGGATGCGGGCGCGGACGTTCGCCTCATCGGCGGGCTCAAGGTCGACGGCTGGGCGTGGGATGAGTATAACGGCGCGAAATGCCTCTCCGCTCCTCTGCCCTGCGAGGCGGATTTCACCGATTTCTACGTGAACGGCACCCGCGCGAAGCTCACCCGCTACCCGGAGGAGGGCTGGCTCTACCCCGAGGACGTCGAGAACCACGAGGGACAGCTCTTCTCCTCCTCGAAGTGGTTCATCGCGCGGGAAGGCGACATCCGCGATTTCAGGAACATCGACCGGGTCCAGATCAGCTTCTGCCACTACTGGATCGACGAGCACACCCCGATGGAGAGCTACGATCCCGCCTCGCGCCGCGTGACCTTCCTCTACCCGTCGCGCTTCAATATCGCGGGCGGCAAGGGGACGGCCTCCGGGCTCGAATACTGCCTCGAGAACGTCGCGGAGACCTTCGGACATCCCGACGAATGGTACGCGGACGGCGGGCGGATCTACTACGTCCCGCGCGACGAATCGATCACGCCCGAGACGATCGAGGCGTACGTTCCGCGGATCGCGAAGCTCTTTGAGATCGCGGGGAGGGCGGAGGAGCCCGTGCGGAATATCCGCCTCCGGAATCTCCGGATGGGCGTGACACGCGGAGAATACGCGTCCCTCGGCTACGGCGCGTCCGGCGAAGGGGAACCCGTGCGCTTTGCCTCCGACGCGCAGGCCGTGGCGCAGGCCGACGGTTCGATCTCGTTCCGGTACGCGGCGAACTGCTCCGTCGAAGGCTGCGCGCTCGAGAATTTCGGCGTCCACGGCGTCGTCATCGGCGAGGGCTGCCACGGGATCCGCATCCTCCGCACCCTGCTGCGGGACGGAGGCGCGGGCGGCGTCAAGATCATCGGCGGGGCCGTCGGTTCCCCGGAATCCGCTCACACCTACGGCAACGCGGTCGAGGACTGCACAATCCTCTCCTGCGGGCGGCGGTACTTCGCGGCGTGCGGCGTCCTGCTCATCCACACTTATGAAAACAGCGTCTCGCACAACGAGATCGGGTACCTCTACTACACCGGGATCTCCGCCGGATGGGTCTGGGGATACGCCCCGAGCATCTCGCGGGACAACCGGATCGAGAAGAACCACATCCACCACCTCGGCGACGGCATGCTCTCCGATATGGGCGGCGTCTATCTTCTCGGCCTCCAGCCCGGGACGGTGGTATCCGGCAACGTGATCCACCACGTGAAGTCGAAGAACTACGGCGGCTGGGCGCTCTATACGGACGAGGGCTCCTCCTTCGTCACGCTCGAGAACAACATCTGCTACGAGTGCTCCGACAACTCCTACCATCAGCACTACGGCTCGATGAACACCGTGCGCAACAATGTCTTCGCCTTCGCGCACGGACAGGAGGTCCGCGTGAGCCGCACGGAGCCGCATCTTTCGATCCTCTTCGAAAACAATATCTTCTTCGCCGATCACGTCCCGCTCTACGACATCAGCCGGAACCAGATCGCCGAACACACCGTCTCGGCGAAGCGCAATATCCTCACCGACTGCACGCGCGAAGAACCCGTCCTGCGCGATTTCGGGGACGGCGTACAGATGCGCCTCGGCGATTTCCAGGCGGCGGGCATGGAATACGAATCGATTGCCGCCAACCCGCTCTTCGAGGATCCCTATAACTACAACTTCAGCCTGAAGCCGGAGTCCCCGGCTCCCGCGCTCGGCTTCACCCCGATCGACACGTCGGACGTCGGACCGCGGACGGGCAAGGACGGAGGAGAACCATGGAGAAAATGACCGAAACACGAGAACGGATCTTCCGGCGGGAAGGGCTGAACCTCTTCGGCGAGCTCGTTCTGCCGGCGGGCGAGGGTCCGCATCCCGCGGTGATCCTCTGCCACGGCTACGGCGGGAATCACACGCACAACATGGGATTTGCACAGTATTTCGCGGAAAACGGCTATGCGGCCTATGCCCTCGATTTTGCGGGCGGCGGATGGGGCTCAAAGAGCGACGGATCGTCCGACAAGATGTCCGTGCTCACGGAAGCCGCCGATCTCTTCGCCGCGATGGACGGGCTTTCTGCGATGCCGGAGATCGACGGGGACAACCTCTTTCTCTTCGGCGGAAGTCAGGGCGGGTTCGTCTGCTCGTACGCCGCCGGGAAACGCCCCGACCGGGTCCGCGGGCTGATCGCGCTCTTCCCGGCCTATGTCCTGCAGGACGACACGAAGAAGCGCGCGCCGGATCCCGACAACATCCCGGAGCGGATGGAGGTCATGGGGATGCCTCTCGGCGCGGTCTATCACCGGGACGCGCTCTCCTTCGACATCTACGACGTCATCCGGAATTATCCGAACCCGGTCCTGCTCTTCCACGGGACGGCGGACACACTCGTTCCGATTTCGTACTCCGAGCGAGCGGCGAAGACCTTCCCCTCGGCGCGCCTCGTTGTGGTGGAGGGCGCGGGACACGGCTTCGGACCGGAGGACAGCGCGAAGGTCGCCGCGGAATCGCTCGCCTTCCTGCGGGAGAATACGAAGAAATAAAACAGATAGACACGAAAAAAGGGATCGTCCGGAGTGGAACGGTCCCTTTTGACATCCGCAAATCGATTTACATGATCTCCCCGCAGGCGTCCGCGAGGATCTCGTCGGCCCGGGCGATGCAGGCGCGCATCCGGTCAGCGAAGGGTCTTTCATTCGCAAGAATATTATAAAACCCAAGCGCGTCGTCGCGGTAGGGTCCGCCGATCCCCCCGGTGAGCGCGTCGAACGCCTCTCCGGGATCGGTCGGATACCCGTCGTCCGGCATGCCGTTCATCGAGCGCACCGCGAGAGCCGCCGCCGCGCCGAGGGAGAACCACACCGGACGGATCCCGGCCTCTTCGGCGGAACACGCAGCCCCGCTCAGACGGTCGGATTTCGCCAGCTTGCGCGGGATATCGGCTCCGACGCGCGCGCAGGTGTCCCCGAGAGCCCGGTTGCCGAAGCGCCGGATCAGATCCTCCGTGTGCGCGAGAAGGGCGTCGAGGTCCTCTCCGTACCGCTTCGAGAGCGCACGGGCCGAGGCGGTCATGGCCTCCCGCACCGCGAGCCGGATCGTCGGATCGGCAATGGCGTCGGCGATGCGCTCATATCCCGCGAGCGTGCCGAGGTAGGCGCAGACGGCGTGCCCCATGTTGTGGACGTAGAGCTTCCGCTCGACAATGAACCGGAACGGCGCGTGCGGGATCAGTCCCGGCACGTTGGGAAGCGGTCCCTTCCACGCGTCGGCATCGAACGGGAGGACGCCATACCGCTCCGCGCGGACAAGCAGCGGCTCCTTCTCCAGGAGGGCTTTGTCCGGCAGCGGCACCATCCGCCCGACCGAGGTCTCGACGAGTCCGACGTCCGCCCGCTCCTCCGACGTGAGGACGTCCGCAAGGAGCCCGTCGATGTACCGGTCCGCGTCCATGAGATTCTCGCAGATCAGGAGATTGAGCGGCCCGCCTCCCTCCGCGTGACGCAGACGGACGCCTGCCGCGAAGTTCGGGATGATGTACTTGATCGCCTTCGCGCCGACGCAGGTGACGCACACGTCCGCGTCCGCCGT
>CACZSA010000156.1 GCA_902783705.1 uncultured Ruminococcus sp. | reverse complement strand
GGAAGGCGTAGGGGATCTCGTCCCCCGTGCGCGCCTCCCGGACCGAGCCGATGATCTCGGGGATGATGTCGCCCGCCTTCTGCACGACGACCGTGTCGCCGAGACGGATATCCCGCTCGCGGATGATGTCGATGTTGTGCAGCGTCGCGCGGGAAACCGTCGTTCCCGCCAGCCGCACGGGCTCGAGGATCGCGAGCGGCGTGAGGACACCGGTGCGTCCGACATTCGCGCGGATCTCGAGGAGTTTCGTCTTCTTCTGCTCCGGCGGATATTTGAACGCCGCGGCCCATTTCGGGGTAGAGGGATTCTCACCGACGATCGTCCGCTGCGCGAGGGAATTGATCTTCACGACCGCGCCGTCGATGTCGTAGGGCAGGCTGTCGCGCGCCTCGCCGATTTTCCGGATGGCGTCGATCACCTCGTCCGGGGAGGCGGTGAGGGCGCGGATGTCGATGCGGTGGAACCCGAGTGCGCCGATCCGCTCAATGGTCTCGGCGTGGGTCGCGGGTTCGTGCCCGTCCGCGTAGAGGGAGCCCGTCTGGTAGTTGAAGACGAAGATATCGAGGTGCGCCGCCGCCGTCTCCTTCGGATCGAGCCGACGGAGGGAGCCCGCCGCCGCGTTCCGGGGATTGGCGAAGAGCCGCTCGCCCGCCTTTTCCTTCTCCGCGTTGATCCGCTCGAAGACCGCCCGGGGCATGTAGACCTCGCCGCGGACCGTCAGATCAAGCGGCTCCGGGAGGGCGTGCGGGATCCCGGCGATGGTGCGGATGTTCTCCGTCACATTCTCTCCGACCGTCCCGTCCCCGCGGGTCGCGCCGAGGGTCAGCCGCCCGGATTCATAGGTCAGCGAGACGGACAGCCCGTCGATTTTCGGCTCGACGGAGTAGAGGATCTCGGCGGGATCGATCCCCGCGTCCGTGAGGGTCTTCGTCGTCCTCTCGAGAAACGCGCGCATCTCTTCTTCGGAAAAGACGTCCGAGAGGCTTCCCATCTTCACGGGATGGGTGATCTTCTCGAATTTCTCCGACGGCGCGCCGCCGACGCGGTGGGTGGGGGAGTTCGGATCGTCGAGCTCGGGATGCGCAATCTCCAGCTGCTTCAGCTCTTCGAAGAGCATGTCGTATTCGTAATCGGACATCTCCGGGGCGTCCTGGTTGTAGTAGAGCTCCGATGCGCGCGTGAGGATGCGCCGCAGCTCTTCTGCCCTTGCCCGGAGATCCTTCGGTTCGTTTGCCATGGAGGGATTCCTTCTTCTGTATGGTCTTCTGTTCGATACCCCATTGTAACACACCGGGGAGCGATTTTCAAGAGGGAAACAGAATGAAAAAAGAAGAAACGGAGCGGTTTTGAGGCGCTCCGTTTCCGGATGGATTCAGCGAACCGGGAGCCAGACGAGCATGTCGCTCTCTCCGCGGTTGGCGAAGCAGCAGTAGGGGATGAGCCGGATCCCGGCGGGGGTGAAGCGTTCGTCGAGCGGGGCATAGAGCGCGCCGTCCGTGTCCTCCATGCGGAGTCCGTCGAGGTCGATGACCGGGAGCGGGATGCCTGAGACACGGGAGACGCGGGCGTCGTGCACCCGGGTCCGGTCGAAGTACAGCGTGTGGACGCCGCCTCCGTTGTCGACTGCCTCAGCGCAGTACACGATCGGTCCGCGGCAGAGAACGGCGCGTCCGAGGTTCGGCGTCACGCGCGGATTGGCGGCGAGCAGGAACGGCTTCATCTCAAAGGTGACGGTGATCTCGCCCGCGTCGAACTTCGCGTAGCCGTGGCAGTCGTCGTGCGGACGGTCGGCGGTGAATTTCCGGCACCATCCGGGGATGCGGACGTAGACCGGGACGTTCGAGATGATCTTCACCGTCCCGTCCATCGGGTAGTCCGTCGTCTGCGTGACCTTCACCCCGTCGCGCTCGAAGACGCTCGTGCCGAACTGATTGACCCAGACTGCGCCCTCGCTCTCGTCGTAGGCGTAGAAGTAGTCGCCTATCGCGGGGAGGAGACGGTTGAGGTTCGGCGGGCAGCAGGAGCACCCGAAGATGCGCACGCGCTCGGCAATCGGCCAGTGCTCGCCGTCGTTCGTCGCGGTGATGCGGTGCCGTTCGGTGAGGTTGATTTCAAGCGGATTCTCGTAGAAGAACTTCTCGCCGTCGAGGGAGAGGCCGGAGAGCGCGCCGTTGTACATCTCGCGCTCCACTGCGTCGGCATAGGCCGAGGTGCGCTCGGGATCCGCGCGGAAGAGGCGGTTCGCAAAGAACATCAGACCGATCGACGCGCAGGTCTCGGTGTAGGCCTTGGCGTTCGGAAGGTCGTAGGGGATCGTGAACGCCTCGCCGATGTTGGTCGATCCGATGCCGCCCGTGACGTACATCTTGCGCCGCGTCACATCTTCGAAGAGCGCGCGGCAGGCGTCGAGGAGGACGGGGTCGCCGGATTCCGCCGCGTAATCCGCCATGCCGGAATAGAGGTACATCGCGCGCACGGAGTGACCGAACGCCTCATGCTGTTCCCGGATCGGGGCGTGGGACTGCGCGTAGTGAGGAGCGGCGAAGATCTGCGCTTCATGGTTGTCGGGCTGTCCGCGGGTTTCGAGGAAGTATTTCATCAGCTCGTAGAACCGCGGCTCGCCCGTCGTTTTGTACATTTTATAGAGCGCGAGCTCGATTTCCTCGTGACCGGGGGTGTTGAACGCCGCAGAGTGCTCCTCCATGAAGACCTTCGCGATGTAGTCGGCGTACTTCATCATGCAGCGCAGGAAGCGGTCGCGGCCCGTCGCGTTGTAGTAGGCGCAGGCGGCCTCCATCAGGTGTCCGGCGCAGTAGAGCTCGTGGCAGTCTCGGTTGGTCCAGCGCTTTTCCGGCTCGACGACGGTGTAGAAGATGTTGAAATACCCGTCCTCGTGCTGGTTGCGCTCGATCTCGTCGATGAGGGCCTCGACCTTTTCCTCGAGCGCGGGGATGTTCTCCTTCTCCAGCAGGTACGCTGCGCCTTCCATCCACTTCGCCACGTCCGAATCCCAGAAAATGTGCGGGCGGTTCGGCATGCCCTCTTTCCAGTCGCAGCGGAAGGCCGCGATCCGTCCGGATTCGTCGAAGCGGTCGTACACCGCCTTCATGGTCACGTCGCGGTTGAGGTCGTATTTCTCGCGCCAGTAGCCGCCCGTGAGGGTCACAAATCGATGGTCGAAAATCATAGTGTGTCTCCTTTCCCGTTGTCAGTCGGCGATGAAGTGAAGCTTGAAGCTCTCGCCGGTCCCGGACGGGCAGCGGGAGAGGTTCAGTCCGGCTTTCATGAGCAGCGCGCCGGAGTATTTCTGTCCGGTGCTCTCGAGGGTGTAGATCTTCTGCGGATCGAGGCCGCGGAAGCGCACGAAATGCGTCGGGCAGTGGCGGTAGCGCAGGATGACCTCGGTGTAGAGCGCTTCCTTTTTGTCCGGGGAGACGAATTCCCACGCGGAGCGGAAGGCATCGTCCCACGGATCGATGACGCGGTAGAGATCGCCGTAGTGGATCAGCTCGTAATACTTGTGGTATTCCGCGACCTGTCCCTTCACGATCTCGAGGTCCTTTTCGGTCAAGCGGTTCGGGTCGAGCTCGTAGCCGAAGGTGCCCCACATCGCGACGTTGCCCTTCGTCTCAAATCCCGCGCGGCGGCTCATCGAAACGTGCGCGCCCATGGTGGAGGCGGGATAGCAGAGCGAGGTGCCGAACTGGATGGCGATGCGTTCGAGCGGGTCCGTGTTGTCCGACGCCCAGATCTGCGGGGAGAAATAGAGCATGCCGGGATCGAAGCGTCCGCCGCCGCCCGAGCAGTTCTCGAGCAGAAGATCCGGATAGGTCTCGGTGAGGCGTCCCATGAGCTCGTAGGTGCCGAGCACGAAGCGGTGGAAGACCTCCTCGCCGCGCGGAGCGGACAGCAGGGCGGATCCGGCCTCAGAGAGATTGCGGTTGAAGTCCCACTTCACGTAGTCGATCTTATATTTCGACAGCACCGCGTTGATCTGCGCCCAGAGGTTCTCTCGGACGTCCTCGCGCGACATGTCGATGACGTACTGATGGCGGGCGATGGAGTTCGGGCGGCCGGGCACATGGAGGCACCAGTCGGGATGCGCGCGGAAGAGGTCGGAATCCGGGGAGATCATCTCGGGCTCGTACCAGATGCCGAATTTCAGTCCGAGGGCATTCACGCGGTCAATGAGGACGCCGAGCCCTCCGGGGAGCTTGTCCTCGTTGACCCACCAGTCGCCGAGGGAGGAGGTGTCGTTGTTGCGGCGTCCGAACCAGCCGTCGTCCATGACGAGCATGTCGATGCCGATTTCCTTCGCACGCTCGGCGAACGAGACGAGCTTGTCCGTGTCGAAATCAAAGAACGCGGCCTCCCAGGAGTTGATGAGGAGCGGACGCTTTTCGGTGCGGTATTTTCCGCGGATGAGGTGTTCGAGATAGAGACGGTGGAAGGCGCGGGACATGCCGCCGAGACCCTCTTCGGAGAAGACGAGGACCGCTTCGGGCGTGTCGAACGTCTCGCCGGGCTCCAGATGCCAAAGGAAGCCGTCCGGATTGATGCCCATGTTCACGCGGGTGGTCTCGTAGTAGTCGACGTCCGCCGTGATGTCGAACGAGCCGGAATAGACGAGGTTGAAGCCGTAGACGTCGCCCGTGTCCTCCGTCGCGCCGTGGCGAACAAGGGCGGCGAAGGGATTGTGATAGTGCGAGGACGAGCCGCGCGTGGAGGAGAGGGACTGATGCCCGTGCTCGAGCGGCGTTCTCGCCATATTCCGCTCGGCTCCCCAGCGGCCGTAGAGGTGGAGGAAGTCGAAGTCCATCGTCGTGAGCTGGACGGAGGCGGAGTAGAGCTTTTCGATCTCGAGCGGCTTGTCCGAGGCGTTTTTCAGCGTTACGAAGCGGACGAGAGCGGGATGATTCGCGAAGACGACATAGTGCAGCGTGAGCTCCGCGCCGGTCGTGCTGTCCCGCATGAGGATGTCGAGCGTTTCCGCGTCGTCCTCCCGCGTCACCCAGAGACCGGGCATCCCCGCGGGCTTCTTCGCGCCGGAGGCGATTTCATGACAGACATAGCGGAAATCGGTCGCGTCGTTGCCGTCGGCGTTGCGGATCGCGGCGGCGGACTTGCGGAAGTCGCCCGTGCCGAAGCCGGAATATTCGAGAGGCGCGGTGTCGGGGGAGAAGACACCCTCGCCAATGGTCTCGTTGCGCGGGGAGAACGAGGAGGCCCAGTCGCGGAATTCATAGCCGTCGAAATTCGCGTCCGGGATCTTTGCGCCGTAATAGAGGCAGAGGAGGTAGCCTTCGTCCCAGATCTTCAGGATGCAGGTGGAGGCGGAGGTGTCGAGCTTGAGGATTTTTTTGTCCTCGAAGAAGGTGATGGGCATGTTCGGACTCCTTTCGGGGCGGGTCCGGCATGGATTTTGTCGTCCGGAACCCTTGCTGACCTTATTATGCCATAAACACGGGTGAATTGCAAGAGAAGAATAACGAAAAAATATCTTGACTTTGCGCCGCCGCGGAGTTATAATATAGAGTAGTACGTTTTTGGCATTTTCACAGAAGAGTCACAGACGTCGCTGCGAACGCATGGCACCCGTCCTCCGGGACGGATCGGAATACAGCTGCGGTCAGCAGAATACACCAAGGAGGAGGCGCGCACGGAGAACTCCGTCCGCCGCAGATCGCAAGGAAAACATGCAGAATAATCAACAAAATCACAGTCAAAGGAGGCGCGGGATGGAATACATCATTCCCATCATTGTCGGAATTGTATGCGCTGCCGCAGGTTTTGCCGGCGGCATGATATACCGCAAAAAGGTTGCGGAAGCGGAAATCGGCTCCGCGGAGGAACAGGCGAAGCGGATTCTCGAGGACGGAATCAAGGCGGCGGACACCAAGAAGAAGGAAGCCCTGCTCGAAGCGAAGGAGGAGATCCTCCAGACCAAGAACGAATTCGAGCTTGAACTGAAGGAGAGACGCAGCGAGCTGACCCGTCAGGAACGCCGCGTACAGACCAAGGAAGAGACCCTCGACCGCAAGACCGAGGCCGTCGAGAAGAAGGACGAAGCCCTCCAGAAGAAGCTGAAGGAGGCCACCGACAAGAACGAAGCCATCGACAAGATCAAAGAGGAACAGTTCGAAACGCTCCAGAAGATCGCCGGCATGACGGCGGAGGAGGCGACCGAAAAGCTGATCGCGAAGCTCGAAGGCGAGATCCGCCACGAGCAGGCGCAGAAGATCGTCGAGCTGGAAGCGGAATTCAAGGACGAAGCGGACGAAAAGGCGCGTGAGATCATCGCCCTGGCGGTACAGCGCTGCGCCGCAGACCACGTCTCGGAGATCACGGTTTCCGCCGTGCAGCTCCCGAGCGAGGAGATGAAGGGACGGATCATCGGCAGAGAAGGCCGGAACATCCGCACGATCGAAACACTTACGGGCGTCGACCTCATCATCGACGACACGCCGGAGGCGATCACGGTGTCGTCCTTCGACCCGGTCCGCCGCGAAGTTGCGCGTCTTGCGCTTGAAAAGCTGATCTCCGACGGGCGGATCCATCCGACCCGCATCGAGGAGACCGTGGAAAAGGCCCGGAAGGAAGTGGACGCCGCCATCAAGCAGGCGGGCGAGCGCGCGACCTTCGACACGGGGATCCACGGCATCAATCCGGAACTCGTGAAGCTCCTCGGACGTCTGAAATACCGCACGAGCTACGGTCAGAACGTCCTCGCGCATTCCGTTGAGGTCTCCCTGCTCGCCGGCATCATCGCGGACGAGCTCGGTGTGGACAGCACGCTGGCGAAGCGCGCCGGACTCTTGCACGACATCGGCAAGGCCCTCACCCAGGAGGTCGAGGGATCGCATGTCCAGCTCGGCGTGGAGGTCGCCCGGAAGTACCGTGAATCGAAGGAAGTGATTCACGCGATCGAGGCGCATCACGGCGATGTGGAGGCCCAGACGATCACCGCGCTGATCATTCAGGCGGCGGACGCGATCTCGGCGGCAAGACCAGGCGCGAGACGCGAGAACCTCGAGAATTACATCAAGCGGCTCACGAAGCTGGAAGAGATCGCGAACGGATTCGAGGGCGTGGACAAGTCGTACGCCATCCAGGCCGGCCGCGAGATCCGGATCATGGTGAAGCCGGATATGGTCAACGACGATCAGATGACGCTCATCGCCCGCGAGATCGTGAAGAAGATCGAGAACGAGCTCGAATACCCCGGACAGATCAAGGTGAACATGATCCGGGAGAGCCGCGCGGTCGATTACGCGAAATAAAAGAGAAGGCACAGCCTCACGGGAGGCTTTGCGGAAAGCCATTGCAGAGATGCGGTGGCTTTTCTTTTGCCTGCCGCTCAGAAGAGCAAAAAAACAGAGACCGTCCGTCGGGACAGTCTCCGTTTGTATTCGTTTGCATCCGCAGATCATTCGCCGTCCGATTCGGGGGGATCGGCGGGGGTCTCCGGGGAGCTGTCCCCGAGTGCGCCGCGCCGACGCCGCTTGACCGCCTCCGTGAGGAGGTATTCGATCTGCCCGTTGATCGAGCGGAAATCGTCCTCCGCCCAGCGCGCCAACTCGTCGTAGAGGGTTTTCGATACCCGCAGCGGGATCTGCTTCTTGTTGTCCTTCTCAGGCATTCATCCGCCGTCCGGGGATCAATAGATCGATCCCGCGTTCACGATGGGCTGCGCGTCGCGGTTGCCGCAGAGAACGACCAGAAGGTTGGCGACCATCTGTGCCTTGCGCTCGTCATCGAGCTGGCAGATGTCTTCGTGGTTGATCTTGTCCAGCGCCATTTGTACCATGCCCACCGCACCGTCGACGATCATCTTCCGCGCGTCGATGATGGCGGAAGCCTGCTGTCTCTGGAGCATGACCGCCGCGATCTCGGGCGCGTAGGCCAGATACGTGATTCTCGCTTCGACGACCTCGAGGCCCGCGAACGCGACCTTTTCCTCGATCTTATCGCGGATGCGGGACGCCACGAGATCGGAGGAGCCGCGGAGGGAACCCTCGTCCGCAACGCCGTCGCCGGTGGTGTCCACGCCGGGTGCGACGTCGTAGGGGTAGATGCGGACGATCTCACGCAGCGCGCTGTCGCACTGCAGGGAGAGGTATTCCTTGTAATTGTCGACATTGAAGACCGCTTTCGCCGTATCGACGACTCTCCACATCACCGCGATGCCGATCTCGACGGGGTTGCCGAGGCAGTCGTTGATCTTCTGGCGGTTGTTGTTGAGCGTCATGACCTTGAGGGAGATCTTGTTGCTCACCATCTCCGCAGTCGTCGCACCGCCGGCGTTGACCTGGATGCCGGAGAAGACGGAGCCCTCGGGCTTGACGTCGCCGGACTGGTTGAGCTTGGTCCTGGCGGCCGGGTTGAAGGACGCGCAGAAGGGATTGACAAAGAAGAAGCCGTCCTGCTTCAGCGTGCCGATGTAGCGTCCGAAGAGAGTCAGAACCAGCGCTTCATTCGGACGGATGACCTTCAGGCCGCACCACCAGATCCAGCCGACGCAGAGATAGAGGATCGAGACGACGAAGAGCGCGGTGAAGAGGGGATTGCCCTCGTCGATGCCGTGGATGCCGCCGAGCGGGACGCAGACGATCGCCGCGATGTACGCGAGGATCGAGAGGATCAGAACGAGCCAGCCGCTCTTGGCGCGGTAGATCTTTTCTTCCACATTATTATAAGAGTTTTCGAGAAGCTTTGCCATGATGTGCCTCCTGTGATTGTCTTGGTTTGATATCATCTTGATATCACGGTGACATTATACCATATCCGGGCATCCCTGTCAAGAGGTTCGGAGAAAAATTTTTCCGGGCGTCTGCTTGACAAATCCGCCGTTATGTGCTATTATAGTACAGCTTTAATGCGTTAAAACGCAAAAGCCGGAGACAGTCCGGCGGAAAATCGGAGGAGTATATACTATGAAGAAACTGCTCTCGCTCGTCCTTGCGGCGATCCTGCTCATGACCGCCGCGCTGAGCCTCGCGTCCTGCTCGAAGGGCGGGGAAACCGTCTATGCCGTGGAAGCCGGATCCGCCGGTGAAGCTGCGGCGAAGGACAAGGGCTGGAAGACCAACGTCGTCGCATCGCAGGCGGACGCCCTCATGGAGGTCAAATCCGGCACGTCTGACGCGGCGATCATCGATTTGCTCATGGCGGTCGCGATGACCGGGGAAGGGACCAGCTATCCCGATCTGGAATTCACCGATTCCCTCACGTCCGAGGAATACGGCGTCGGATGCCGCAAGGGTTCCGACCTCGCGAGCGTTATCAACGACGTCTTCTCCGTCACCTACGCGAACGGACAGATGCAGGAATGCGCGAAGACCTACGGCCTCGAAGCGGCGATGATCGAACAGCCTGCCGCGGACGGCGTGAAGATCCCCGCGGGCGGCGACACCGAGGCGATCTGCGCAAAGGGCACCCTCATCGTCGGCATCACCGATTTCGAGCCGATGGATTATCAGGATGCGGACGGCAACTGGATCGGCTTTGACGCGGACATGGCGCGGATCGTGGGGGAAATGCTCGGCGTCGACGTCCAGTTCGTCGTGATCGACTGGGACAACAAGATCATGGAGCTTGACTCCGGAAGCATCGACGTCGTCTGGAACGGCATGACCATCACCGACGAGGTCAAAGGCGCGATGACCTGCTCGAACCCTTACTTCAACAACGCGCAGGTGGTCGTCGTCCCCGCGAAGTGATCCGACAAATCTGAATGCATGCAGAACAGAGGGGCTCCCTCTGTTTTGTGATTGGAGCGATTATGTTCATATCCGTGACGACCTCCCTCCTCGGAGGCCTTGCCGTATCGGTCAGGATCTTTCTTCTGACCCTCCTCTTCGCCCTGCCGCTCGGGCTCGTGATCTGCTTCGGGCTCATGAGCCGGTTCCGCGTGATCTCCGTTCCCTGCAGCCTCCTCGTCTGGATCGTGCGGGGCACGCCGCTGATGCTCCAGCTCATCTCCTTCTTCTATATTCCCGGCATCATCGGGCAAAATATCTGGGGAGGCGGGGAAGCCGGACGGACAGCCGCGACGGTGGTGGCGTTCTCCCTCAACTATGCCTGTTACTTCGCTGTCATCTACAAGGGCGGGATCCAGGGCGTTCCCGTCGGACAGCGCGAGGCGGCGCAGGTCCTCGGCCTCACCCGGTCGCAGATCTTTTTCCGCGTGACGCTTCTGCAGATGATCAAGCGGATCGTGCATCCGATGTCGAACGAGATCATCACCCTCGTGAAGGACACCTCCCTCGCCCGTATCATCGCGGTCTATGAGCTGACCTTCACCGGGTACTCCTTCATGAAGAGCGACGGCATCGTGTGGCCGATGTTCTACACGGGCGTCTTCTATCTCCTCTTCGTCGGCATCCTCACGGTCCTCTTCGGGCGGCTCGAAAAGCGGCTCGACTATTATCAGGGTTAAGGAGGTGCGGCATGACGGATACGATTCTGGAGGTGAAGAGCCTCCGCAAGCGGTTCGGGAACAACGAAGTCCTGCGCGGCATCACGTTCAGTCTGCGGCGCGGCGAGGTACTGGTCATCATCGGTTCCTCCGGCAGCGGCAAGACGACCCTTCTGCGCTGCCTCAATTTCCTCGAGACGGCGGATGAGGGCGAGATCCTCGTGAACGGCGACTCGGTCTTCCGCGCGGGCGAGAAGATGACGGCGCGTCAGCTGCGCGAGAGCATCCTCCACTTCGGGCTTGTGTTCCAGTCGTTCAATCTCTTCCCGCAGTACAGCGTTCTGCGCAACGTGACCCTCGCGCCCTCGCTCCTCGAGACCGAACGGCTCCGGGACGCGTGCCGGGCGGATCCCTCGCGCGACTTCAAGGCGGAGCGGAGGACGATGCTCGCCGACGTGAACCGCCGGGCCGAGGAACTGATCCGCACGGTCGGGCTCGGCGAGAAGATGAAAAACTATCCCTTCCAGCTCTCGGGCGGTCAGCAGCAGCGGGTGGCGATTGCCCGCGCGCTCGCGATGTCGCCGGACATCCTCTGCTTCGACGAGCCGACCTCCGCGCTCGATCCGGAGCTGACCGGGGAAGTGCTGCGCGTGATCCGCGGGCTGAAAAACAGCGACCGGACGATGATCGTCGTGACGCACGAGATGGAGTTCGCGCGCGGCGTCGCCGACCGGGTGATCTACATGGCGGACGGCGTCATCGAAGAGGAGGGAACGCCGGAGGAGGTCTTCGGAGCGCCGAAATCCGAGAAGGCGCGCGCGTTCCTCGCAAGCTCGAATCTGAAAGGATAATGATGTTCTCACTCAAACCAAGGCCCGGTATCCGCGAGACACGAGCGAGGGCCGGACGGGTGCCGCTCCTCATCCTCTCGCCGGAGACGCCCGGAAAACAGCGTGCCCCTGCGGTCCTCTGGATCCACGGCGGCGGGTATTTCACCGGGATGAAAGAGATGGTGCGGATGTCGAGGGCGGCGGATCTCGTGAGAGAACTCGGGATGACCGTCGTCTCGCCGGGCTACCGTCTGTCCCTCGCCGCGCCCTATCCCGCCGCGCTCGACGATTGCTATGCCGCGCTTCTCTGGATACGAGACCATGCGGCGGAGCTCGGCGCGGACCCGGACTGCCTGCTCGTCGGCGGCGAAAGTGCGGGAGGCGGTCTCTGCGCGTCCCTCTGCATGCTCGCCCGTGACCGCGGGGAGGTGAAGATCCGGCTCCAGATGCCCCTCTACCCGATGCTCGACAACCGGGACACCGAATCGTCCCGCGACAATCACGGCAGGGTGTGGAATACGCGGCGGAATCACTTCGGCTGGCGGACCTACCTGCGCGGCGATGCGAAAAAAAACGTCTCCCCCTACGCCGCGGCGGCGCGTCAGACGGACTGGGGAGGCCTTCCGCCCGCCGTGACCTTCGTCGGGGACGGGGAGCCGTTTTACGCGGAGACGCTCGCCTTCGTCGGGAATCTGAGAAACGCCGGGATCCCCGTGGCCTGCGACGTCTGGAAGACGGACACGCACGCCTTCGATATGCTCCATCCCGAATGGGAGATCAGCCGGAGGGCGTCGGAGGCATTCCTCGCGCATGTGCGGGAGTTCCTCGAAAAATAAAAATCAGCGCGTATTCCCCGGATGGAATATTCCGGGAAACACGCGCTTTTTCATTTGGATTCTCAGCCGAGCCTGAAGATCACGTCGATCCCGTCCGAAACCCCGGCAGCGAAGGTCTTGCCGTCTGCGGGTGAGCCGACGCCGGTGCCGTAATGCGTCGGGATGACCGCGTCGGGCTTCATGCGGTTGATGAGCCCCGCGGCCTCGGGCGGCGTCATCGTGTAGGTCCCGCCGATCGGGATGAGCGCGAGATCGCACTTTACCGCGGCGGCCTCGTCCGTGGCGTCGGTGTCGCCCGCGACGTACACGCGCTGACCCGACACCTCGGCGATATACCCGACCCAGCGGTTCGCGCGCGGGTGAAAGCGCTTCGCCGGATTGTACGCCGGGACGGTTTCAAACGTGATCCCGCCCGCTTCATACGATTTCTCCGGCTCGACCGTGCAGAGCGGCAGTCCGCATTCTCCGGCGCGCTCCGCCATGGTCTCCGGGCAGACGAGGACGGTCCCGGACTTTGCGATCTTCGCGATGTCCGCCGGGGAGAAGTGGTCGCCGTGCGAATGCGTCACAAAGATCACGTCCGCGTCGTGCGGCTCGCCGGGGATCTCAATGGGATCGAAATACAGCGTTTTCCGCCGTCCCCGATGCGGATGCTGCTCTGTGTGTTGACCGTGATCCGGTCCGCGAGGGAGAGGAGGTTTTCCTTCATGGCATGCTCCTTTCGTCAGTCCCACGCCTCGCCGGAGGGCGGGACAAGATCCGTTTCGTATCCGACGGGCTCGCCCATGACGGGGTAGCCGTCCGCATCAAATTCGACCTTCTGGATGTTGAAATACCGCGGCGCGTAGGTGACGGTCTCGTTGTGCTCCTTCATGCCGTGGTATGCGCACCAGAGCTCTTTCCCGTCCGGGGAGCGGAAGAACGAGGCGTGGCCGGGGCCGTAGACGCCGTTTGCCATCTCGAAGAGGGGTACCTCGTGCTTGATCCAGTTCGCGGGATCGCACATCTTTGCGGGATCCTCCCGGTCGCCGCCCGTGTATTCGAGGACGCCGAGGACGTAGTGATCCGACCAGCAGCCGTTGCCGGAGTAGATGATGAAGAGCCGCTCGCCCTCCTCGACGAAGAACGCGCCCTCGTTGATCGTGCTGTCCCCGTCATAGGGAGGGACCATTTCCCAGTCATACTTCGCCCGGGCGATCATCGCGCGCTGCTTTCCGAAGGTCCACGGATTCTCGAGCGCGGCGATGTCGAGCACCTGACCGCGGTCGACGCGCGAGCAGCAGAGGTACTGCTGACCATTCTTCGCCGTGTAGACGGTCGGGTCGATCGAGAAGATATCGGGCGTCGGCTTGCATTTGAAGTGCCACGTGCCGAAGGGATCGTCTCCGTCGGCCTCCATGATGAAGAGCCGCTTCTCGCCGGGGGCCTTCTGCATCCGCCCGGAGGTATAGATGTACCATCTGCCGTTCGAGCCGCGGTGCATCTCCGGGGCCCAGATATCGCCCCAGATGCCGTCGCGCTCGCCGTTCGCCTCGTAGATCACGCGGGAATCGCCGGCGGTGCAGATCTCGGCGGCATGGCGGCTGCGGAAGAGCTCGAGGACCCGTCCGCGGGTGAAGAGGGAATAGTAGTACCCGGTGACGGGATCAAAGGTCATGAAGGGATCGGGCGCGTCGAAGGGGGAGACGGGATTTCGGAAGGTTTTCATGTCGCTTGGCCTCTCTTTTCACGAATTGCGCCGTATTCGCGGCTTTTCTTCATTATAGCAGAAAAGCGGTCGGGTGTCAATCGGGCGGCATGCATTCTCCGCCGTGTGGGAAACGGATTAAAAAAGAGACGGAGCCGCGATTTTCACGGAATTCTCCCCTCTCCGCATTGACATCTCCCGCGCTTGGATTTATAATATCGGTAAAGAAACCCGCCGGAATAAAACGAAAAGGAGACACACCATGTTCGAATCCGTCTGGATTACCCATCCCGCCGCCGGATATTCCGAAAACCGGATCTGGCTCTTCAAGAAGTCCTTCACCCTTTCCGCAAAGCCGGAGCATGCGCCCCTGAACATCTCCGCCGAGGCGCGGTACAAGCTCTTTGTCAACGGGCAGCGCGCCGCCTTCGGTCCCTGCCGTCCGTCCGGGGAGGAGAAGTATTACGACTCGCTCGACCTCGCGCCGTATCTCTGTGCCGGGAAGAACGAGCTGTACTGCGAGGTCCTCGCGCTCGCGGACAACAGCGATATGACAAAGCCGTCCGTCGTGTTCGGCGTGCGCCGGAGCGGGAATATGCTCCTCGCCGTTGAGCTGGACTGCGGAGACACCCTCATCCGCACCGACGAGAGCTGGACATGCGCGCCCTCTCCCTCAACGAAGGTCACCCTGCACAGCTGGGATGCCGCCGGAGCGATGTTCGAGGAGGAAGCGCACGGGGGCGAGCCCGAATGGACGGCGGCCAAGGTCGTCTCCCGGGTCGATTCCCTCCGCGAGAAGCCCTATCCGTGGGGCATTGTCAATCCGATGTTCGTCCTCCCGCGTCCCATCCCGATGCTCTATCAGAAGGAAGTGACCTTCGCGGACACCGGGGACGGGTACTATATCGCCGGCGAGCTGACCTTCGGTTTTCCGCGCTTCGTGTTCGAGGGGCAGGGCAGGGCGAAGGTGACGTACGCCGAATCCTTCGGAAGCGGTCACGAGAAAAAGGACCGCCTCGACCGTTCGCTGCCCTTCCGCGGCGTGTACGACACCGTGGAGGTCGACGGGCGCATTGCCTTCGAGCCGTTCTGGCCCCGGTGCGCGCGGATCATGCGGATCGAATGCGAAGGGGACGCGCGCCTCGTATCGCTTGACTTTACCGAGATCGGCTACCCGCTGACGGTTCCCGAGGGATGCGATTTCGGAAGCGAGGATGACAACCGCCTCTGGAAGATCTCCGTCGCGACGCTCATGCGGTGCATGCAGGAGAGCTACGAGGACTGCCCGTACTACGAACAGCTCCAGTACGCGATGGACACCTCCCTCCAGATGCTCTTCAATTACCAGCTCACGGACGACGATCTGCTCGCGCGCAAGGCGATCCGGGACTTCCGGCTCAGCCAGCGCGCCGACGGTCTGCTCTCCAGCCGCTATCCGACGGTGCAGGCGCAGTTCATCCCGTCGTTCTCCTTCTATTATATTTTCATGGTCGCGGAGCACTGGCGCCGGTTCGGGGATCTCTCCCTCGTGCGCGAGAATCTCCGCGCGATCGACGGCGTGCTCGAATGGTTCGGCGGATGCGTCGACGGGACCGGGCTGATCCGCCGCTCGATGTACTGGGACTTCATCGACTGGGCGACGACGTGGGAAGCTGGCGTCCCGTCGGTCGGAGAGGACTGCCACATGGCCGTCGCGTCGGCGATGTACGTCTATTTCCTGCACGCGGCGGCGGATCTCGCGGATCTCTGCGGACGCGCGTCGACCGGAGAAGAATACCGCACCCGTGCGGACCGCTGCGCCGAAGCCATCGAACGCCTCTGCTGGGACGAGGACCGCGGCCTTTATGCCGACGAAACGAATCATGCCTATTTCAGCCAGCACATGCAGGTCTGGTGCACGCTCTCCGGAATCGCCGGTGAAGCCCGCGCGCGCCGGATCATGGAGAACGCCGTCCCGCTCGCGACGAGGTGCACCTTCGCGTACGCCTATTTCTGGTTCCGCGCGCTGGAGCAGGTCGGGCTTTACGCCGAGTGCGAGACGATGATCGACCGTCTCCGCGCGCTGCCCGCCCTGAACTGCACGACGATCCCCGAAACGCCGGACGCGCCGCGCAGCGACTGTCACGCGTGGGGCGCCATCGCGATTTACGAGTTCGCGGCGGTGGTCCTCGGCGTCCGGACGATCTCCGCGTCGGAGAAAAAGCTCCGGATCGCGCCGCGGATCGACGGACGGGATCACGCTTCCGGCACGGTCTTCACGGGCGCGGGTCCGGTGAAGGTCGAATGGAAGTGCGCGGACGGCCTCTTCACCCTCAGGATCCGCTCCTCGTCCGACGCGGAGAAGGAGATCGTCCTCCCCGACGGCAAGACGGTCGTCACCCGGCACGCCGACGTCTCCCTCGCGGCGCGTCTCTGACTGTTTCATTGACTGAATGAGAAAGGAGTCCCCCATGTCGCTCTACGATCTGCACACCCGCCTCGCGGACGCCGATCTCGCCGCGCGTCTGCCCTATGCCTATGATCCCGCGATGCCGCTCGGGCCGCAGAAGACCCGCGCGGACCGCGTTTTCCGCTCCCTCCTCGGCTATGACCGGATGCCGAAGCCCTCCGCACCGCCGGACGTCGCGGTGGAGTTCACCTCGGACGACGATCCGCGCTTCACCGAGATTCGCTTCACGTTCGAGAGCGAGCCCGGCTTCCGCGTCCCGGCGCATCTGCTGATCCCGAAAGCCGCGTCCCCGCTGTCCTCGGGCGGTCGTCTCCCGGTCATGATCTGCCTGCAGGGGCATTCGACCGGGATGCACATCTCGATCGGACGTGCGAAATTCCCCGGGGATGAGGAGACCATCGCCGGAGGCCGGGATTTCGCCCTTCAGGCCGTCGATCGCGGGTACATCGCCGTCGCCATGGAACAGCGCGGCCTCGGCGAGCTCAAGCACGGCGGCGGATGCCTCCTTCCGGCGTCGCAGGCGCTCCTGATCGGACGGACCCTCCTCGGCGAGCGCATCTACGACATCAGCCGCCTTCTCGACGCGATCGAGGGGGGACTGTGCGAGGCAGCCGATCCCGCACGGGTGTACCTCATGGGCAATTCCGGCGGCGGAACGGCAACCTGGCACGCCGCGGCGATCGAGCACCGGCTCGCGGGCGTCATGCCGTCCTGCGCGTTCAATCTCTACCGCAAATCGATCTACGCGATGGACCACTGCATCTGCAACCATATTCCGCACATCCTCGAATATATGGAAATGCCCGACCTCGCGATGCTGACCGCGCCGACCCCGGTCGTGATCGTCTGCGGACGGGAGGATCCGATCTTCCCGCTCGACGGCGTGCTCGAGGGATTCGAGACGGTGAAGGCCGTCTATGCCGCCGCGGGGGTGCCGGAGAATTGCCGCCTCGTGATCGGAGAGGGCGGTCACCGCTTTTATCCGGAGAACGGCTGGCCCGTGTTTGAGGAGCTGACGAGAGGAGCGCATAATAAATGAAAGAAAACAGACTTTGGTATGCCGCTCCGGCCTCCGACTGGAACGAAGCGCTCCCCCTCGGGAACGGACGGCTCGGCATGATGCTCTACGGCGGCACGGCGGAGGAGCGGATGCAGCTCAACGAGGAATGCGTCTGGTCCGGGTGGGAATGGAAGGAATCGGACAGCCCGAAGACGAAGGAGCACCTCGACGAGATGCGCGCGCTCATCTTCGCCGGACGGTACACCGAGGCCCAGCGGCTGTGCGACCGCTACATGATCTGCCGCGGGAACGGGCATCACGACGTCCACGGCGCGTACGGATCGTATCAGACCGCCGGGGAGCTGACGGTCACCTTCCCGGGCGTGGATACCGAGGGAATTCCGGAGAACTACCGCCGCGCCCTCTTCCTCGACGAGGGACGGGCGGAGGTATCGTGGAGCGGCGTGAAGCGGGAGTATTTCGTCTCGCACGCATACAACACGATCGCCGCGCGGTTCGAAGGGGCAGTCGACAGGGCACAGATCCGGTATGAGCGGGAGAACGTCTCGATCGTGTACGACGACGGCGAGATTTTTGCCGTCGGATATCTGCCGATGAAATTCGCCGTGGTTGTGCGGTATGAGAAAACCGGGGACGCGCTCACCGTCTGGGCGACCGTCGCGGCGGCCTACCACACGGACCGCGATCCGCTCGAGGTCTGCCGGGAGACGCTTGACTGCGCGCAGAAAGCCGGATACGAAGCTCTCCGGGACGACGCGCGGGCGTATTTTACCGATCTGCTCGGACGCGCCGAGATCTCCCTCCCGGGCTCCGGGGCAAAGGCGGACGTCCCGACGGACAAGCGTCTCGCGGACCCGGAGAACGATCCCGGGCTCGCGGAGCTGTATTTCAACTTCGGGCGGTATCTCCTCGCGGGCTCCTCGGGCGGCGTGCTCCCGGCGAATCTGCAGGGGATCTGGTGTAAGGACTACGACGCCCCGTGGAGCGCGGATTACCACATCAACATCAACATTCAGATGAACTACTGGTTCGCCGAGGTCGCCGACATGCCCGAGCTTGTGCGTCCGTTCCTCGATTTCATCAAGATGATCGCGAAATCCGGGGAGCGGACCGCGCGGATCGCCTACGGATGCCCCGGCTGGGTCGCGCACGTCGTCTCGAATCCGTGGGGATACACCTCGCTCGGATGCAATCCGGTGTACGGCGCGTTCGCGGCAGCGGGGGCCTGGTGCCTGCGCCACGTCAAGGAGCGCTGGCTGTACAGCGCGGACGACGCGGTCATCCGGGAATTCTACCCGGTGATCCGCGGGGCAAGCGAATTCTTCCTCCGTTATCTCGTCCGGGATCCGCGCACGGGGTATCTCGTCACCGCGCCCGCGTCCTCGCCGGAGAACTCCTTCATCAGCCCGGAGGACGGCGCGCGGATCAATATCTGCGCAGGCCCGACGATGGACACGAGCATCATCCGCGAGCTCTTCCTCTTCAACATCGACGCGGCGGAAGCGCTCGGCTGCGACGGCGGGTTTGTCTGCGAGCTGCGTGAGGCGGAGCGTCAGCTCACGCCCCTCCGGATCGGGAAGCACGGCACGATCATGGAGTGGTCGGAGGACTTTGAGGAGGCCGAGCCGGGTCACCGCCACATGTCCATGCTCTACGGCCTCCATCCCGCGTCCGAGATCACCCGCTCGACGCCCGAGACCTTTGCCGCGGCGCGGAAAACGATCGAGCGGCGGCTTGCGCACGGAGGCGGTCACACCGGATGGAGCCGCGCGTGGATCATCAATTTCTTCGCGCGTCTCGGGGACGGGGAAGCGGCGCATGAGAACTTCCTCGCGCTTATCCAAAAGAGCACCCTCCCGAATATGTTCGACAACCATCCGCCGTTCCAGATCGACGGGAACTTCGGCGGCACGGCGGGGATCGCGGAAATGCTTCTCCAGAGTCACGACGGCGCGATCGACATCCTCCCGGCCCTGCCCGGCGCGTGGTCCGATGGCTCCTTCCGCGGATTCAAGGCGCGCGGCG